>JAZRYN010000196.1:0-6005 GCA_045600745.1 Lachnospiraceae bacterium | reverse complement strand
CCCCGCTTCGGGGAGTCCCGGCCCCGCGGGCGGGGGACGGGGCGTCTCCTCCTGCCGGGCTGCCGGCGCCGTCTGCTTCTCCGGCTCTTTTCTCTCCCACGGCAGCACCAAAACGATCAGGGCGATGACGATAAAAGCCCCGAGTATGCTCAGAATCCAGTTCAGGATCTTGATCGTTCGCATGGTCCGTGCTCCTCTTAAGAGTTTCGCAAAGCCTCGCGCGGAAGCGTTTTCCATTTTCCGCTCAGGAAAAAGATACTGCCGATAATGACCGGCATGAATCCGGCCAGGGAATCGCCGTACCAACAGCCGAGCGCCCCCATTTCCCAGACAAAATAGAGCAGGGCCGCGATCCCGACGCGGCAGATCATCCCGTCAAATATCGCAACGAACAGATTCAGTTTCGACCTTCCGGTGCCGTTGATCAGGGCGAAACCTCCGCTCCGCGTGGCTCCGCCGAAAAGGTTAAGAATGATCGGGACCGTCAGGATGCCTGCCTCCTTAAGGACTGCGGCATCCTTGGTGAATATCGCGTAAAACGGAGTCTGAAACAGGACCAGCAGCAGCGAAAGCACCGCCGCCATTCCTGTTCCTATCGCCAACACCACCGCAAGCGTTTTCGGCACACGCTCATTCTTTCCGGCGCCGAGATTCTGCCCGATCATGGAAGAGCCTGCCGTGGTAAAGGAATTGGAAACAATGGCGAACATCGTTCCGGTCTTGTTGTAAATGCCGGCAAGCGCGGAGTAGATCAGTCCCTCATCGTTGATCCAGCTCATCAGCACGGTCTTGGACAAATTGACCGACATCGACTGGATCGACATCGGAATGCCCAGCCCGATCAGGCGTCCCATGGTGCGGGACTCCGGGCGGAAGCTCGCCGCGCGGAAATCAAAGCCGAATTCGTCCCGCCTGCGGTAAAGATAAACAATAGAAAGCGCAAAGCTCACGCCCTGACCGATCACCGTCGCAAGGGCGGCTCCGAACACCCCCATTTGAAGCGGAATAACAAAAACGATATCCAGCACCGTGTTCAGCACCGCCGCTATGGCAATGAAAAGAAACGGTCTTTTGCTGTCTCCCATGCCGCGCAGGATCGCGCTGACGCAGTTATAGCCGTAAATGAAGACCAGACCTGACGCGCAGGTGACAAAATAGCTCATCGTCGCTTCGTAGGCTTCATCCGGCGTATTGACAAGGTCGAGGATCGAAGCACGGAAGGAAAGGCAGAGGATCGCGATCAGGACTGACGCCGTAAAAAGAAACACGAAAAGGTTTCCGATCGTGCGCCTGACCTGATCCATGCGGCCCGCCCCCACGTCTCTGGCTATCAGCACCTGCCCTGCCGAGGAAAAGCCCATCGCAATAAAGGTGATCAGATGCAGCAGGTCGCCGCCGACCGAGACCGCCGACATTCCCACGCCGCCGATGTGTCTTCCCACGACCACCATATCGACCAGATTATACAGAGCCTGCAGGGCATTTGCCGCAAGAAGCGGTAAGGCAAAGCGAAGGAGCAGACGGATAATGCTTCCCTCCGTAAGATCCCGGACCATGGACCTTGATCGTGCGCTTTCTCCTCCCATGAGGCTTACCGCAGAAAGCCGCTGATGATCTGCTCTTCGGCTTCTTCTTCGGTCAGTCCCAGCGTCATCAGCTTGATCAGCTGTTCTCCGGCGATCTTACCGATAGCCGCCTCATGGATGAGCGCCGCATCGACAGAGTTGGCCTCAAGTTTCGGAACGGAGATCACCCGCGCTCGGTCCATAATGATGGCGTCGCACTCCGCATGACCATGGCAAAGCGTGTTGCCGATCAGGCAGGCCTCGAATTCCTGCACGGAATCATCCCGTGCCACAGAGCGGGAGACCACGTCCGCCGAAGCATTTTCGCCGCTTAGGTCTACCGTGTAAACGCTCTTGGCCGTCTGCTGGCCGTGGGTCATCAGGGCTTCGTGAACGACAAAGGAAGCCCCTGCCGCGAGCTTTGCGATGTTGGTGCGGACGGTCGAATCCACGCCCTTTATCTGCACCATTTCAAACTCGGCATGCGCACCCTCCTCCAGATAGGCCTCGGTCACCGGATTCAAGATGCGTTTTCCCTCTCCTTCGCCCTGTCCGTAATGCTTTTCCACATATTTGACGCGTGAATTTTTTCCGATAAAGAAACGGTGGACGCCGTCGTGCTCGGAATCGTGAGTGCCGCAGTTGTCAATGCCGCAGCCGGCCACGATGACCACGTCGCAGTCCTCGCCGATATAAAAATCATTGTATACGGTCTCCTTCAGGCCGCTTTCGCTTAACACCACCGGGATGTGGACCGATTCGTTTTTCGTGCCGTCCTTGATGCGGATGTCGATCCCGCTCTTATCGGTCTTGGAAACGATATCGATGTTCGCCGTCGTGCGGCGGCTGTCCATTTTTCCGTTAGCGCGGATATTATAGGCGCCCTCGGGGACAGCGTGAAGATCAGCAATTTCTTCAAGCAGATGTTTTTGGATCGAATCTAACATGACGTCCCTCCTAATCAAGCTTGCTGCACGCCGGATTTAAGGCGGAGGCCGTGCCGAGCAGATCCGGCAGGACCTCGTCCCTTGTTCCCGTGCGGGCAACACGGCCGTCCTCGATCACGGCGATCCTGTCGGCTATGCTCAGTATCCTTTCCTGATGGGAAATGATCATCACCGAGCCGCTGACTCTCTGCCGCACCGTTTCAAAGACCCGGATGAGGTTCTGAAAGCTCCAGATGTCGATCCCCGCCTCCGGCTCGTCGAACAGCGAGAGCTTCGTCCCCCGGGCAAGCACCGTGGCGATCTCGATGCGCTTCAGTTCTCCTCCGGAAAGCGAGCCGTTCACTTCACGGTCGATATAGTCCTTGGCGCACAGTCCCACCTGGGAAAGATAATCACAGGCCTGCATAACGGAGATCTGTTTGCCGCACGCCATGCGCAGCAGGTCGATCACCCGGATGCCCTTGAAGGTCACCGGAGTCTGGAAGGCAAAGCTGATCCCTCTTGCCGCCCGTTCAGAAATTCCTAATCCGGTAATATCCTCGCCGTCAAGAAGAATTTTCCCTCCTGATGCTCTATTAACGCCCATAACGATCTTTGCAAGTGAAGATTTTCCTCCCCCGTTCGGCCCGGTCACCACCAGAAAGGTCCCGTCACCGATCGTCAGGTCAATATCCTTTAAGATCTGTTTTTTTTCGCCGTCCTCTTCGACTTCATAGGAGACGTGTTGAAGTTCCAGCATAGTTTCCTCCTGCAGCTTTTTGCCCTGTCAGTATAGCATAGCTGCCGGGGAAAATCAAACCGCTCGCGCCCTTTTCCGGCCGTTTCCGGGCGGGACTTCTTGGGAAGGCAGGGTTCCTTCGGAAGGACGGAAAGCCGGACGGAAGGCGGGTCCCTTCGGAAGGGCGGAAAGCCGGGCGGAACCCGGACGGAAGGACCTTGCCCGGCTGCGTTTTCGGCTTGATTTCTGTCCCCTCATCCGCTAAGATAGATAATTACGGTGCCGCGGACGCCATCCGCGTGCGCTGACTTAAGGAGAATCCATAATGATCGCCAATTATCATACTCATACCTACCGCTGCGGCCATGCCGAGGGCAATGAGCGGGATTATGCCGCCGAGGCCGTAAGATCAGGCTTAGCGTATCTCGGCTTTTCCGACCATACCCCTCAGGATTATTTTGATGCCGGCCCCCGGAACCGCCCGATCCGCATGAAGCCGGAGGAGCTCCCTGACTACGCCGACTCCATCCGCCGTCTTGCCGCCGAATACGCGGGCAGGTTAGAGATCCATCTCGGCGTCGAGGCCGAGTATTATCCCAAATATTTTTCACGGCTGCTGAAAATGCTGAGAGAAAACCGGGTCGAGTATATGATCCTCGGACAGCATTACCTCGGCAACGAGGTGGACGATGTATACAGCGGCAGCTATACCGAAGATGCGGGAACGCTGGAGCGCTACGTTTCCCAGTGCAGCGAGGCGCTGGAGACCGGGCTTTTCACCTATTTTGCCCACCCGGACCTTCTCCGCTTCGGCGGGGACGAGCGCCTGTACGACCGCGAAATGAGACGGCTCTGCCGGACGGCCAACCGGACCGGTACCCCGCTTGAGATCAATCTGCTCGGGATACGGGACGCCCGTCACTATCCGGATGATCGCTTCTGGCGGATCGCGGGAGAGGAAGGCTGCACCGCCATCCTCGGCTGCGACGCCCACCAGCCGGACGTCGTCAACGATAAGGCAAGTGAAAAGATCGCACGGAAAAAAGCCGAGGCCTTCGGCTTAAAGACGATCGACTACACCACGCTCAGAAAGATCGGCTAAGGCCTCCTGCCTCCTCACCGCATATTTTCATGCGGGCTGCCGCCCCGCATATAGGCCCGGCCCCGAGACCGCTATGATCTCAGAGCCGGGTCTTTCTCTTTCTGCCCGCCTCCCGGTGGCGTCAGGGGTTATTTCGTGCCTTCTTCCTTCCGCTTATTTCTGCGGCGGATGAAGAGGCAGGCGAGCGCCGTTCCTGACAAGGCGAACGCCGCTATGGGAAGGATGAGCTTTACCGGGTCGCCGGTCTTCGGGAAGAAGCCGGGGACGGATACGGTCTGGGCCTTATCGGTCGGGTCTTCATGGACGCCGACAAGGATCCTTTCTCCGTCCTTCACGAGGTACAGCTTTTCGAACACCACGAGGTCGTGGAACGCGAGCCCGGTGGTGTCAACGTGAATACTTACGTCCAGAGCGCCGTCCGGCGTTTCGGGCGTGAAGAAGGTCTCCGCACCGGCGTCGAGCAGGGCGGACGTGCGCTTGTCGTAGACGCGGGTAATGACGACGTACTTGCTGCCGGGGGTGAGCCCGGTGTAGGTGATGTGGTCTTTTACCCGGTCGCTCGTGATGCGCCGGTTTCCGGTCTCCGCGTCACAGGCGTTCGTGCGCAGGCCGGGGTAGACGACGGCCTGGTTATCGTCCGTGATGTCGGCATGGACGGCCACCTCCACGCCTTCGTAGTACAGCGTCTCGAACACCACGACGGTCTTGCCGCCTAAGGCAAGCGAGCTGAACGTGAAGGTAAGGTCTACCGTGCCGTCAGCGGTCTCAGGCGTAAAGGTCGCTTCCGCTGTTACTTCCTCTCCGTCAGAAAGCAGCGGGGCGTTCGTCTCTCTGTCCATGAGGACGCCCTTTACCGTGTACTCCCTGCCGGGGACGAGCCCGGTGTAGGTCACGGTGTCCGTGATCGTGACCGAGGAGGCTATCGTGCCCTCATGCGTCCCCGTCGCGTCGTTCTTCGCGTCGGTCGTGACGCCGGGGACGTAGACCGTCTGCCGCTCATCGTCGATGTCGGCATGGACAGCGATCTCTACGCCCTTGTAGTACAGCCTCTCGAACGCAACGAGCGCTCTGCCGGAGAGCGCAGAGGCATCAAAGGTAAAGGTGAGCGTGGTCTTGCCGTCTGCGGTCTCAGGGGTAAAGGCGGCTTCCGCCGTTACGTCTATGGACTTTCCGGTCGCCTTATCGTACAGCTCGCCCGTGACGGTGTATTCCTGTCCGGGGACAAGGTTCTTGTAGGTGATGACGTCCGTGACCTGCGCCTTTTCGTCAGCCCCTACGTGGTCAAGGCCGCTCTCCGCGTCCGCCGCATCGGTCTCGATCTCAGGGATGTGTACGCTCTGGCCTTCGTCATGGATGTCGTGATGGACGGCGATCTCTACGCCCTCGTAGTACAGCGTCTCGAACGTCACGATGGTCTTTCCGGCAAGGAGCCTCGCATCGACCGTAAAGGTCAGCTCGATATACCCGTCCGGGGCTTCGGCGGTGAAGGTCTTCTCGGCGGTGACGCCCATAGACTTACCGCTCTCCTTGTCGTACAGCTCGCCCCTTACCGTGTAGGTCTTTCCGGGCTCAAGGCCGGTATAGTCCACGCGGTCGGTGATGACGACCTGCTCGTTCGGGCCGGTCACGTGCGCTCCGGTGTCCTGCGCGGTGGCGGTGGTGCTGATGCGGGG
>JAZRYN010000195.1:0-3593 GCA_045600745.1 Lachnospiraceae bacterium | reverse complement strand
TGCCGCTCCAGGGAAGAGGCGGGGGAGAAGCCGTAGTTCCACTCCCAGGTACCATAGCGTTCCCGGCGCAGCTTCTCGATGGCGTCAAGATCGGCGGCCGTAAAGGAATAGGGCTCGCCGCCGGCGTTCTTAGCAATATCGGAAAGGAGCGTGCGGCGGAATTCCCGGAGCGGGACGGGCGCGGAAAGATGCTCGGCAACGTTGGTCACGCGGCTCCGCACGGACTTGGAGGCCTTTGAACGGAACTTGCTTTCATTTACCTTCAGAGCCTGTGAGACCACGGAAAGGTCGGAATCAAAGAGAATCGTTCCATGATGCATCACCCTCCCCTGCTTGAGATACTGGGAATTCCCGGAAAATTTTCTTCCGTCGATCGTCATATCATTTCGGCCGTTGATCTCCGCATCGATGCCGAATCCGGCCAGCGTGCGAAGGACAGGCTTGCAGAATATGTTGAAGTTCAGCGTGGACAGATTTCCGGCGTCGGCGATGAAGGTGAAGTTGAGATTTCCGAGGTCATGGTAAACGGCGCCGCCCCCGGAAAGCCTCCGCACGACACGGATCCCATGCTCTTTTACAAAGGATTCATTGATCTCCGCAAAGGTATTCTGGTATTTCCCGATGATAATGGCGTTGTCGTTCTGCCAGAGCATGAAATACATCCGGTCGCGCGGAAGCGCATCGAACACGTACTGCTCGGCGGCCAGATTAAAGGCGGGGTCGGTCGTTGTCAGATCAAGATAGGAGAGCTTCATGGCGAATTAGTCCTTAAAGAATAAATAACCGGCGCGAGGAGGCCGATGAGAGCGAGCGGCGAGGCGATCAGGAGGAAATCTTCGGAAAGCATGGCGCCCGCAATGCCGATGACGCCGACGGCGAGATAGACATAAGCGGAGAGCCTGTGAGCGCGGGCCCAGGCTTCGTCACTGCGCTCGGCAAAGGGAAAATGAAGCGCCAGACGGGCGCTGCGCGGGCAGTCGAAAAAATGGGCGCCGAGCAGCATCATGCCGAGCCCGAGGACGAGCGGCAGATATCCGCGGATTTCCGAAGGTGCGTCTGCTGCGCGCAGGATCCAGTAATAGGAAAGCAATACGGAAATAACGGGCAGGAGCAGGCGTCCGAAGAAGCGGACCGGCGCCTTGGGGATGGTCATCCGGCGCTGATTCAACCACAGCTGTGCATGACAGATGAGATTCATGAGGCAGAAGAGTCCTGGAATCGCAAAAAAAAGCGCCCAGCGGGGGAGAGAGTCATCCTGGCCGTTTGTTCCGACCAGACCGGTCCGGATAAGGAACGGAACCGAATTCCAGAAGCGGAACGCGAGCAGCATGGGGCTGAGAGAGGCCGCCGTGGTAAACGCAAGCAGCGCAGCCGCCTTGGAACGGGAGATATGCTTTCCGAGCTTTTCGATTGCGGCTTCCGACGTCGGGCTATGAGAACCGTCGGCCATTTTCTGCATTTTCATCCCGATCATTCCCCCTTGACAAGCTTGTTGAACGGTAGCATTATAGAACAGCCGGAAGAAAAAGTAAATAAACGAAACGATTCGCAGATAATCGGGCTTGCAATTTGGAAATAATAAAAGTATAAAATATATATAAACTTACAGACAACAACCGCTGTGCCGGCTGCCGTCTGCACTGCCGTCTGCAGTTTGCCGCTGCGGATGCAGCCTATGGCACAGAAGTGGAGGAATGGAATGCAGCTGGAAAAAATTGAGAATACCTCTCCGAAGATTCCAGAGCTTATCATGAAGGCTTTGATCAATGCGATCGAAAAGGGACATATCCAGGTCGGCAAGGAGCTGCCGTCGGAGCGTGACCTGGCGGAAAAGCTCGGCGTCGGCCGCGGCTCTTTGAGGGAATGCTTTGCCATTCTGGAATATCTGGGAGCGATCGAAAGCAAGGGAAACCGAAAGGTCCTGCTGCGCGATGCGGATTATATCCAGAAGGTCCGTTCGTGGATCGAAAGCGCCAATCAGATCGACAGCCGCAAGACCTTCAATGAATTCCGACAGGTCATCGAGGTCGGCATCGTCAAGCTCGCCTGCATCCGGGCAACGGATGAGGACCTTGAGCGTATCCGGCTTGCGGTGCAGCACATGGCGGATGAACCGAGCAATTACATGCGCGATGTCGAATTCCATGATGCGCTGGCCGTGGCAAGCCACAATTCCATGCTGGCCTCAACGATCCATCTGGTCAATAACCTGATTGCCGACGTCCGCATCCGCTTCTGGGATCTGCCCGATTATCAGAGCATTACGCTGAAATCTCACGAAAAAATATATGAAACTATCCGCGACCGCGATGTTGAGGCGGCTCAGTATGCGATGATCGAGCATCTCGATATCGTGAGGGATTTTTCAAACCGTTTCCCGCAGCGCAGCAAGGGAGAAGAAGAGGCCCCTCTGGATTAGTTTTTTTTCAATTTCCGAAAAAGCTATAAACGAAAACATTAGTAAGGAGGAAAATTTATGGCTTTTGAAACGGTTGAGGGCGTCCTCAATATCAACTGTGACATGGTGATGAGCACCGCTTTTGCCTGCGTACTGCTCCTCATCGGCTACTTTGTCAAGGGAAAGGTGAAATTCCTGACCAAGTACTGCATCCCGGCTCCGGTCCTGGGCGGCTTCCTGTTTATGTTCATTACCTTCATCGGTAATCGCACGGGAGCCTTTGCCTTTAACTTCACGACCACGCTGCAGGACTTATTCATGCTTGCCTTCTTCACCACGGTCGGCCTCGGGGCTTCCGTGCAGCTGCTGAAAAAGGGCGGCATTCTGCTGGTCATTTACTGGCTGATTACCGGCGTTGTGTCGATCATCCAGAATTTCATTTCCGTAGGCATTGCAACCCTTACGAAGCTTGAGTATCCCTATGCTCTTCTTGCCGGAGCGATCTCCATGATCGGCGGGCACGGCGCCGCTGCTTCCTACGGCTCAACCTTTGTGGATATGGGCTATGGGGCCGGCACGGAGGTCGGCGCTGCTGCTGCGACCTTCGGCCTGATCTTCGGCGTTCTTGTCGGCGGCCCCATTGCCAGACTGCTCATTGAGAAGAACAAGCTGACCCCCGATCTTTCCGAAAATATCGACTCTTCCGTGGAGGAGATCAACAAGAAGGGCGGCAATGAGCTTTCCGGCCTTGACATCATCAAGAACGTTACCGTTATCCTGGTCTGCATGGCTCTCGGCACCCTGGTGTCCGGCTGGATCGGCAAGCTGATCGACATGAGCTTCCCTACCTATGTCGGCGCCATGTTTGTGGCCATGATCGTCCGCAACCTGAACGAGAAGTTCAAATGGTACAATTTCGATTTCGGCCTTGTGGACGGAATCGGCGACGTCTCGCTCAACATTTACCTGTCCATCGCGCTGATGTCGCTGAAGCTGTGGCAGCTTCTTGACCTTCTCGGACCGGTTCTGCTTATCGTCGTCTGCCAGGTGGTCGTTCTCATCGTGCTCTGCTACTTCGTGGTCTTCCGTCTTCTCGGCTCCCACTATGATGCTGCGGTCATGTGGGCGGGACTCCTCGGACACGCACTGGGCGCGAGGCCTTCGGCCATTGTGAATATGACCGCCGTGCAGGACA
>JAZRYN010000194.1:0-3851 GCA_045600745.1 Lachnospiraceae bacterium | reverse complement strand
TGCTTTTGCAGTCTCTACCGCATAGTGGTCCTTGGTGGAAAAAATAGCAGAGATCCAGGTAAAGGTATCGGTACTGCCGGCCATGCCTTCTCCGGAAGTGATGCTGTCCCCTACAAACTCAAGCTTGCAGGAACAAGGCTTTAAGGGAAGCAAGCTTCCGTCTGTTTCAATTCCCTTAAGCAATAGTTTTGCAGCGGTATCTCCGCCCATGGCCTGTACTTCCTTGAAAAGGCGAATTCTCTTGGGGCTGTCGGAGGCAAAGCCGCGATACACACTTACCTTGCTCTCCCCCTTGGGAAGGGGCATGCGGATCATGGTAAATCCATTTACTTCCACGCGAATCCACTCTTCGTTGGAGTTGTAGTCTGTTTCAAATTCGAACCATAATTCAGTGCCGTCGGTTTCAAACTCCACGCCGCTGGCGGTCCAGAATAAGGGCAGGGGATCCATCTTGGGAGTTCTGCCTATGATACGAATGTTTTCTTCCTTTGCGGGAATATAGCGAACGATGGAGGGAATATAATGGTCGTAGGCGCCGGCGCCGCGCAGGATCGTCTTAAAGCTCCGGTTCAGTTTGGCCATGCCGCCTATTTTTTCGCGCACCTCCATTTCGCCAAGGCCCTCCGGCAGGTTAAGCGGTCTCTTTAGGCGCACGCTGTCCGGAATATCCCGGAACAGCTCGCCGACCTCCTGCATGCCGAGGGCGCTCAGCATTTCCCGTTTTTCCTCTTCGGAAGAAGGGATATATCGGCCCATCTTATGCCTCCGTTTCGCAGAAATCCGTGTACTCGGCGGCACTCATCATATCCTCGGTGCCACTCACATTTTCCACCTTGATGATCCAGTTGGCATAGGGATCATCGTTAAGCAGCTCGGGAGAGTCCAGTAATTCTTCATTGATCTCTAACACCGTTCCGCTGACCGGGCTGATGATCTCTGAAACGGCCTTCACGGATTCCACATCGCCGAAGGATTCCCCGGCAGTGACCTCGTCGCCGACCTCGGGCAGGTTGATAAAGACCACATCGCCAAGCTCGTGCTGGGCATAATCCGTAATACCGATGACGGCGGTCTCGCCGTCCTGACTAAGCCATTCATGGTCACGGGAATACTGTAAGTCTGCGGGATAAAGCATTGTTTTTTTCCTCCTGATTATTTTAGGATATTATCTTTTTCATGCGGCGGTACCGACGTACCGCAATTAACCTCTTACGGCCCTGTCCAGACCGTCTAACGCTTCCTCAAGCTCGTCATCCGTAAAGCAGTAATGCATCGCTTGGTAGCCTTCGCGCAGCTTTTCCGCTTCTTTTCCGACAGCCGTTCCGTTCAGGACGCAGTCCGCGATCAGATCGGCGGTCTTGTCAAATTCCGCCGGCCCGAAGCCGAAGCGGGTCATTTCGGATACCCCCATACGGAGCGCACCGGAGGCGGTGAAGCCCTCCTCGTCGGGCGTCGCCTGGTAGTTGACGATGATGTTGTTCTGTTCCAGACGCTCGGCGATCTCCGCTCCCTTTCCGTAGCCGACGCTCACGATCACCTGATGCGTTTCGGTGTAGCCCATGGCCGGGTCGCCTTCCACCTTTAATCCCCGCTCCGCCAGCGCAGCGGCAAAGTGCTTGGCATTCGCGATCACCGCTTTCTGGTAGTCGTCCTTGAAGGTGTTCATTTCATAGGCCGCCATGAGCTGTCCGAGCTGCGTTCCGAGATGGTGGTTGGAAACACTGCCCGGGAATACGCGGCGCTGGATCGTTTCCCACAGCTCGTATTTCAGTTCGTTTTCGTCCCAGTTCGTACCGATCACGCCGCGCTGCGGGCCGAAGAAGGTCTTGTGGGTCGAGCCGGTCACGATCTCCGCGCCCTCGCGGAAGGGTTCCTGGAAATGAGGCCCGATCAGGCCGAGCACATGCGCCATATCGTACATGATCGTCGTGTCGATGCCCTGTTCATCCACGAATTTTCTGATCTCGGCGACCGGCTCTCTGCAGAGCACCATGCTCTTGCCGAAAATGATCAGCTCCGGCTTGAATTCCGCAATGATCTTCTTGGTCTCCTCCACATCGATCTTATAAATATTGTCCGGGCAGACCGGGAAGTTCACGACGGCATTCTGTTCGGTCACGGGGTCAACGGCGATATAATCATGCAGTGCTCCCATGGGCTGTGCCGACAGGTGGCCGCCCTTGATAATATGGTTGTTCAGCACATAGCCGAGGCGCTTCGGCGACTGCTTGCGGTTCAGGCGGTTTTTGAAGTCCATGAGTGCGGAGAACACGGCCGTATTGGCCATCTGTCCGCTGGTGACACGAGTCTCCGCCTCCTTCGAGCCGAGGTACTGCTTCATTTCCTCAACGAGCTGTTTCTCGACCCAGTCGATGAATTTCGTCCCCTGATAATAGAAAATATCCTTGTCGTAGAAGGATCTCACCGTTTTGTGCTCCGCATAGCGGCAGCTCGGGTCGGAGCCGGAAAGCAGCTGCACGGCACGGCTCGGGGTGTTCTCGGACGGGATCAGGTTGATGCAGCGGCGCTGGCGCCAGAGATGATTTTCTGTTGCCTTGCCGATCAGACGGATCGCCTTTTCCAGACCGGGGCCGGCTTCCTCCGGCTGCTCGGCCAGGGTATAACCGTAAATGATCGGTCTGGCAAACGGCGGCGCCATATTGTCCAGATGACGTTCCGCGATCACCGCCTTTATGCGTTTGCCGCGGATATCGACTTCGAGCTCGTCATCCGGCAGCAGATCGCTGTCCACATAGGCCATCCCGATCGCACGCTTCATCACTTCCTCCGTGATAACGGATCCGAGTCCTTCGCCCTCGGCCTTATAGAAGGGGACCATGGTTCCGCTGGTGACCCAGCCAACCGTCTTGTCTCCCCGAAGAAGAGGCATACCGGCCCGCATGATGCCCCGCTCCTTCAGGGCGATGCACTGGATGCGGCGCGGCAGCGCCAGGCAGTCCGAATAGTCACGGTTCATGATCCGCTGATAAGCCTCGTATTGCTTCGCCAGCGCAGCGCGGCCGATGTATTCGCCCTTCTGCGGCGCAAAGCTCACGGCAAAGCGGGCGACTGACGCCGCATAGATCGGCATAGGTATTCCGTCAGGGTCCGCCCCCATTTCATGGCCGTAAAGCGGGAGGCCGGCTTCCAGACGAAGCGTATCCCTCGCGCCGAGGCCGGCAGGCCGGGCGCCGAGCTCGCACAGACGGTTCCACAGCCAGGCGGCATCTTCCGTTTTCACAAAGACCTCATAGCCGAGCGGTTCTCCGGTATAGCCGGTCTTGGCCACTCTTGCCTCGCGGCCTTCCAGCTTCACGGTATTGACATAGTTCTTCATCGGCTCCGTCACCGGCGAGCCGCCGGAAAGCAGCATCAGCATATCCTTGCTTTCCGGACCCTGCACGGCGATGCAGGCCCATTCATCGGAAATATCGGTGATGCGGCAGTCATAGTCAGCCAGATATTTCCCGAGATGAGCCAGATCCTTTTCGATATTCGCCGCATTTACCACAAGGAGCAGGCGGTCCTCCTCGAAGCGATAAAGATAGGCGTCATCTACCGCGCTTCCGTCTTCCTCCGGGATAATGCAGTACATGGCTCTTCCCGGCAGCAGGCCCTCCACATTGGCACTCACGACATGCTGAAGGAAGCGGACCCGGTCGGGGCCCTCCACCAGCAGGCGTCCCATGTGAGAAACATCAAATATCCCGCATTTGCTGCGGGTATACAGATGCTCCGCCACGATACCCGTGGGATACTGCACCGGCATCTCCCAGCCGCCGAAATCCACCATCGTGGCCCCGGCATCCACATGAATGCCATAAAGCTTTGTCCGTTTTAATTCGCCCATT
>JAZRYN010000193.1:0-3380 GCA_045600745.1 Lachnospiraceae bacterium | reverse complement strand
CCTGCCGGTTGCCGCTGAGATTGCCGGAGAACGTGCAGTCCTCCGCGGTGAAGCTGACATTGTCTGAGTCCTTCTGGCCGATAAATGCCGCCGCGCCGCCGGAAAGGCAGGCCGCGCTGCTTAAAAACGAGCAGTTTTTCGCATTCACGGAAAGGCGCGAGGAGGAATCGCTGTAGTCGGCGTACAGATCGGCGCCGGAAAGGCTCATATAGCCGCGGAAAATGCAGCCGGAAAGATCGACCTCGGCATTTCCTTGAAAGCGGATCGCAGGCGGAAGAAGGGCATTATCCCCGGACCAGTCCTCCTCTTTGATGCCGGAAAGATCGTTTTCCTCATAAAAGGTGATATTTTCGAAGCTTACGGAAATATCCGCCGCGCTTCCGTCCACCAGAAACGCGCCGTGCGAAAATACGGCGGAATTCCGGTCGTTCAGTGCGCACAGCGTGAGGCTTTTATCAATGACGATCGGTGAAGCGCTTCCCTGCGAAAACGTGATGTCATCCACATACAGCGTGGCGCCGTCCGCCGCTTTTTCGATCAGAATGCGCAGAGCTTCCTCGGTATTGATCCCGCCGGGCTCCTTAGCAAAGGCGGAAAAGGGGACGGCCAGGCACAGGGCAAGGCACAGTGCGCAGAGACATTTGATGGCTTTGTTGACAGAACAGGACCGCATAGGAAAATTTCCCTCCTGATGAATTGCATAAACAAAAAAATTATAGCAAATGATTGCAGAAAAAACAAGACGGAGAAGCCTCCGTCTTGCTTGCCATGTTAGCCTTGCCAAAAATTCACCGGTCAAATTCACAAGGGGAAAAGGGCGGAAGAGCTGCTGCGCTAAGCGAAAGCCCGGACTTTTTGCTGCCCGGGCTTTCGCTATCTGATATTTGCTTTTAAGAAAGAACGCCGGACGCAGACCGGCTGAGGCGGCTCAGACAGGACGGCTTTTCGGCCCGAGCTGCAGCTCGTCTGCTTTTTCCTTCATGCCGCTTATGGCGATGGCGGCAACATCGCGGATGTCCATTCCCAGCATTTCGCAGCCCTTAAGGATCAGCTCACGGTTGCAGCGGGCGGCGAATTTTTTATCCTTCCACTTCTTCATGAAGCTGGAGACCTCAAGGTCGGTTATGCCGAGCGGACGCATACGTGCGGCAGCCTGAATGATCCCGGAGAGCTCATCGACCGTGAACAGGGATCTTTCCATCAGCGTTTCCGGCCTGACGTCGCTGCGGAGCGTATAGGCGTGGCAGAGGATCGCACGGATATCGCGCTCGGGCACGCCGGCGGCGCGGAGCGGCTCTTCCGTATGCTGCAGATGCTCCTCGGGATACTTTTCGAAATCATAATCGTGCAGCCAGCCGACCGCCTCCCATTCCTCGCGGTCCTCACCGAAATAGTCGGCAAGGGCGCCCATGCAGGCGGAGACGTTCGCGGCGTGAAGGAGCAGATGTTCCTCCGTGACCATTGTGGCATTTAACCTTTTCGCTTCTTCAAGGGTCAGCTTTTCCATTTCAGAACCTCATTTTTTCAGCAGGGCTTCCCACTCCCTGACGATGGATGCGTCGTCAAAATAATTGATGCGCATGGCTTTGCGGACACGATCCAGCGTCGCGTTCGTCACTTCTTTCGCGCGTGCGGTGCCCTCCTTAAGGATGTCGTAAACACTGCCCGGATCGGCTTCCCATTCGGCACGTCTGGCCCGGATCGGCGCCAGCGTTTCTTCTAAAATGCTGATCAGGAATTTCTTGCAGGTCCCGTCGCCGAGGCCGCCGCGGCGGTAGTGCTCCTTCATTTCCTCCAGATTCGCGTAATCGGGCAGAAATTCGGCGAAGTGCCTGTCGGTGCAGAAGGCATCGAGGTAGGTAAAGACCACGTTGCCTTCGGTGTGGCCGGGATCGCTGATCTGAAGATGCGTCGGGTCGGTGAACATCTTGCCGTTTATCTGCTTCTTCACGGTTTTCGGATCGTCGGAGAGGTAAATGCAGTTGCCGAGCGACTTGCTCATTTTGGCCTTGCCGTCAACGCCGGGAAGGCGGCGCTGGGTCGCATTTTCGGGAATGACGGCCTTCGGCAGGATCAAAGTCTCGCCGTAGGTCTTATTGAATTTTTCGACGATCTCCCGCGCCTGTTCGATCATGGGCAGCTGGTCCTCGCCTACCGGAACGATATTAGCGCCGAAAGCCGTAATGTCGGCGGTCTGGGAGACCGGGTAGGCGAAAAATCCGGCGGGCAGACCCTCGTCGGCAAAGCCCCGCATCTGGATCTCCGCTTTGACCGTGGGATTGCGGGACAGGCGTGCCGTGGTCACCAGATTCATGTAATAAAAGGTCAGCGCATGCAGCGCCGGAAGCGCCGACTGCACACAGATCGTGCATTTGGCCGGATCGATGCCGACGGACAGATAGTCGAGAACGACCTGAATGATGTTGTCCCGGATCTTGCCCGGATCGTCGGCGTTGTCGGTCAGCGCCTGATCATCGGCGATCAGAATATAGATCTCGTCGAATTTCCCGGAATCCTGAAGCTCCACGCGGCGCTTCAGCGAGCCGGCGTAATGTCCGATATGCAGCCGTCCCGTCGGACGGTCTCCGGTCAGAATAATATTTTTTTCGGCCATGGCAAATCCTCCCGAGGCTTTGAAAAGTTACTAATAGGTAACAAATTTCAGTTTATCATGCGGCTTCTTATTAAGCAAGCGCAAATGAATCCTCCGCCTGCCGAGAGCCCTCTTTCGGTCCTCATGGTTCTCATCCCGTGGGAGAGGCCTGACTTTAGAAGAACCTCCGAAAGACCCAGGGGCTGCGGGACGCAGCTTCCTCTTGCCGCGGAAGCCGGCGCCATGCTACAATAAAGCGAAAGGAAGGCGCGGCGCGGGATGCTCCGCGGGACAAGGAGAGGCAAGCCATGAAAAAGCTTTCGGTCGCACTCACGGCCCATGTGGATGCCGGCAAGACGACTCTTGCCGAGGCAATGCTGCATGCCTGCGGGGCGCTCAGAAAGCCCGGCCGTGTGGATCAGGGCAGCGCGGCGCTTGATAGCAGCAGCCAGGAGAAAAAACGCGGGATCACGGTATTTGCCGGCGAGGCGGTGCTGGACCGGAAGGGGACGGAGCTTGACCTGCTGGATACGCCCGGCCACGTTGATTTTTCTCCCGAAACGGAACGGGTCATAACGGCTGCCGATGCGGCCGTGCTCGTGATCAGCGGCCTTGACGGCGTTCAGGCGCATACGCTTTCCCTGTGGAGGCTCCTTGCAAAACGAGGGCTGCCGACCGTCCTGTTCGTCTCTAAAATGGACACGGAAAGACGCGGTGAGGCGGAGCTTCTTGAAAACATTCGCCGCTTGCTCTCGGACGCCTGCCTTCCGGCGGAGACGATCCTTCC
>JAZRYN010000192.1:0-2693 GCA_045600745.1 Lachnospiraceae bacterium | reverse complement strand
AAAATTGCTACTTTCATTTGTTTACCTCCACAAATATTATTACGGGTAAGGAATTAACGGTTTATTCAATTATCAATGCTACTTGTTTACAAACGGGTCATGCCTGCGCTTTTCGAGGAAAGCGGTCATGGCGTTCTTCTGGTCGGCGGTATCGAAGCAGGAGCCAAAGAGCTTTTCCTCGAGGGCGACGGCTTCTTCGATCGGAAGATCAAGACCCTCGGTAATGGCCTTCTTCGAGGCACGTACGGCGATCGGGGCATTGGCGGCAATGCGGGCGGCCATCTTCTGAGCGGCGGGCATGAGCTCGTCGTGCGGATAGACCGCGTTGACAAGACCGATCCGGAGAGCGTCGTCCGCTTTGATATTGCGGGCCGTCAGGATCATTTCCTTGGCAAGATTCGGACCGACGATGCGGGCAAGCCTCTGCGTTCCGCCGAAGCCGGGCGTAATGCCCAGACCGACCTCCGGCTGACCGAAGACCGCGTTATCGGCGCACAGGCGGATGTCACAGGCCATGGACAGCTCGCAGCCGCCGCCGAGAGCGAAGCCGTTCACTGCGGCGATCGTGGGGATCGGAAAATGCTCGAGCTTCAAAAACACATCATTGCCCTTCTTGCCGAAGGCGGCGCCCTCTTCCTTGCTCAGGGTGCTCATTTCGGCGATGTCGGCGCCGGCCACAAAGGACTTTTCACCGGAACCGGTGAGGATCAGGCAGCGGACCGTTTCGAGGTCGACATTGTCTAAAATTTCATTCAGCTCGTCAAGGACCTGGCTGCAAAGCGCATTGAGAGCTTTCGGCCGGTTGATCGTGATGACGCCGATACTGCCTGCCGCTTCATAAAGAACCATCTCCATAAAGGGACTCCTTTCCGTCGCATAACACCTGAAAGGCGCATGCTGTCGATATTATTTTATGCTGATGAAAGGAGTTATGTCAAGCAGAAAAACAGAAAACGGAGGGCAGGGCGGCGTTGAATCCGTAATGGCATTTCACCCACCTATAACAAAAAGCAAATAGGAGAAAATGCCTCTTTCAAAAAGTCAATTTCTGCGCATTTTGAATTGACAACAGGGGACTTCCTTGCTATTATAAACTTGAATATGTATGATAAGCCGAAAGGAGATATCATTTTATGAACAAAGTATGTAGCTTATCGGAAGCCGTTGAGAAGTACGTACAAAACGGCGACACCATCTGCTTCGGCGGCTTTACCACCAACCGGAAGCCCTATGCTGCAGCGTATGAGATCCTGCGCCAGGGCAAGGGCGACTTTACTGTGTGGGCCGGACCTGCCGGCGGTGACTGGGATATGCTGATCGGTGAGGGACGTGTGAAGGTATATATCAACTGCTACACGGCCAACTCCGGCTATACCAACGTTTCCCGCCGCTTCCGCGCGGCCATTGAGAAAGGCGAAGTCATTTACGAAGATTACAGCCAGGACGTTCTGATGCTGCAGCTTCACGCCGCTTCCCTCGGCCTGCCCTTCCTGCCTGTCCGTCTGATGATGGGCTCCGGACTGTGCGAATACTGGGGCATCAGCCCTGAACTGCGCAAGACGCTTCCGAGCGTTGATGACCTGAAGCTGGCTTATGTTGACAACCCCTTCAACCCCGGTGAAAAGGTCGTGGCGGTCCCTGTTCCGAAGCTTGACTGCGCGATCATCCATGTGCAGCAGGCCTCCCCGGACGGCACCTGCATCCTGATGGGCGATGAATTCCACGATGTCGATATCGCGATCGCCGCGAAGCGCACCATCGTGACCTGCGAAGAGATCGTTTCCGACGAGTACATCCGCCGCGATCCCGCCGCGACCAAGATCTTCGGCGAATGCGTGGATGCGGTCGTCCGTGTTCCGTTCGGCGCATGGCCCAGCCAGTGCTACGGCTACTATGACAATGATGACCAGGTCTTAAAGGAATACGACAAGGCCTCCAACTATGTGGATGCCGAGGACGCCGCAAAGAAGCTGGCCAAGGCAGCGGCCAAGGCACGCAAGCAGGCTGACGCGAAGCCCGGCGATGAAAAGCTGGAAGCTGCGGCGGCAAAGGCCGAGAAGGCGGCAAAGGATGCGGCCGACGGCACGAAGGTCCCCGAGACCTTTAAGGATTACCTGAACAAGTACGTGTACGGCGTGAAGAACCATGAAGAACTGCTGGATGTGATCGGCGGCAAGCGCCTGACGGATCTGAAGATCGAGCCGCATCTCGGCTATTCCACGAGACACTAAGGGCAGGAGGCAAGAAGACATGTTTGATTACAAAAAAGTTGGATATACGATGTCCGAAATGCAGGCTTATGCCATTGCAAAGAACATCAAAGAGAACCAGATCGTTATCGTCGGTACCGGCCTGCCGCTGATCGGCGCATCGTTGGCCAAGGCCGTGATCTGCCCCAGCTGTCATCCCATCGTGGAGAGCGGCCTGATGGACTGCTCCCCCGTAGAGGTCCCGCGTTCCGTCGGCGACCTTCGCTTCATGGCCCACTGCTCCGTGCAGTGGCCGAACATCCGCTTCGTCGGTTTTGAAGCCAATGAATGGCTGCATGATACCGACCGTCTGATCGCCTTTATCGGCGGCGCCCAGATCGACCCTTACGGCAACGTGAACTCCACCTGCATTTACGGCAAGGGCGACTACGTGAAACCTCAGGTACGTTTCACCGGCTCCGGCGGCGCGAACGGCATTGCGGG
>JAZRYN010000191.1:0-9194 GCA_045600745.1 Lachnospiraceae bacterium | reverse complement strand
ACCAGATAGAAGATCATCGGCGAGATCATAGGGAGGGTAATGCGGAAGAAAATGCGTCCTTTGGACGCTCCGTCGATCTTCGCCGCGTTGTAATAGTCCTGCTTGACCGAAGCAAGGGCGCTCGTCAGGATCAGGATCTTGAACGGCATGACGACCCAGACCGTGTAAAAGCACATGACGAATAGTTTCGCCCAGTAGGGGCCGTCAATAAAATCGACGCTGCCGCCGCCGAACCAGTTGATGATCAGGTTGACCAGCCCGTCGGTGTAGGCCGTTTTCTTGAACAGGATCATAAAGACCAGCCCGACCGCCAGCGTATTGGTCACATAGGGCAGGAAATAGACGGTCTGAAAAAGATTTTTTAACGGCTTGATGGAGTTTAAGCCGAGCGAGATCAGCAGCGCCAGCCCCGTTGAGACCGGCACCGTGATGATCACGATGATAAAGGTGTTCTTCACGGCCTGCAGAAAATACGGGTCATGCAGAACATAGGAAAAATTGAACCAGCCCACGCCCTTATAGGTCTGCGAAGCAAAATTGAACCCCTCTTCAAAGGCGTAGACAAATACATCGACCAGCGGGTAGACCATAAAGATCCCCAGGAAGGCGATTGCCGGCAGAAGGTACAGCCAGCCCTTCCGATCATTGCTTTTCATAGGCTTTCCCCCGGCTTCAGAAGCGGATACGCTCTTCGCTCTCCGCCCCGAAAATATAGACCTTCTTCGGTTTCAGGCGGAAGCGGAGCGTCCGGCTTCCGGCAGCGATCTCATTTTCGGCACTGATGATCGCCCGGACAGACGGGCTCTGGGCGGCAGGGTGAGCGGCAACCACACTGGTATCGCGCCCCATGGTCTCGACCCGGACCAGCTTCATGGACAGCTCGCCGTTTTCGTCGGGGATAAAGCCCTCCGGCCTGATGCCCACAAAGACCTTCTGGTCGGGGACTCCGGGCGCAGGCAGGACCGCTTCTTCCCCGATCATGATGCTGCCGTCCTTCACTTCTCCGGCGAAGGTGTTGATCGCGGGCGTTCCGAGGAACTGGGCCACAAACAGATTCACCGGGTCGTTGTAGACATCCTGCGGCCCTCCGATCTGCTGCAGCACGCCGAGCTTCATGACCACGATCAGGTCGGAAATGCTCATGGCCTCCTCCTGATCATGCGTCACAAAAATCGTGGTAATTCCGGTCTCCCGCTGGATGCGGCGGATCTCTTCCCTGGTCTGGAGGCGCAAGCGGGCGTCCAGATTGGAGAGAGGCTCATCAAGCAGCAGGACCTGCGGCATTTTCACCAGCGCCCGGGCAATGGCAACGCGCTGCTGCTGCCCGCCCGACATCTCAGCCGGACGCCTGTTCATCAGGTCTCCGATCTGGACCATGCGAGCCGCCTCGTCTGTGCGGCGCAGCATTTCCTCCTTGCTCAGCTTGTCCTTTCCCTTCAGATTCTGGAGCGGAAACATGATGTTCTGCCTCACTGTCATGTGCGGATATAAGGCATAATTCTGAAACACCAGACCGACGCCGCGGTTTTCGGGCTCCAGATCGGTCACATCGGTATCACCGAACCAGATCCTGCCGCTTGTCGGCTTTTCCAATCCGCTGATCAGGTTCAGGGTGGTGGATTTTCCGCAGCCGGAAGGGCCGAGCAATCCGATCAGCTTGCCGTCGGGGATCTCAAAATCGAAATCACTTACGGCAATCACATCCGCGCCGCCTCTGGTACGGTTCGGAAACCGCTTGGTCAGGTGATCTAATATCACTTTCATATCATTCTCTCATCTTTCCCGTGGACTCAGCACCGGGCGAAGGCCGCTCCTCGCTTCGGGTCTATTCTGCCCTCAACTATAGTTCACCGCACGGCCAAAGTCAACAGCAGAGGCAGGAAGCGTCAGGGCTTCGTCTGTCTCTGCTGCGGTTCGCATCTTCGGGAAGGAAAACGTTTTCTTCCGTATGAGAAATCTTCTCTAATTAAATATAGAAGGAAATGCCTTCCGGCGGCGTCAGTTCTTCCGGGCGGCGATGATCCTTAACACGGCAAAAAGCAGCCCGAAGGACAGCGGAGCGGCAAGCAGCGCCGCGCCTGCGCCGAAATGATAGGCGGTGACCCCGGCGATCAGGAAGCCTGCCGCGGATACGCCTGCCGCCGTCAACGCATAGGGCAGCTGGGTGGACACGTGCTCGACGTGATGGCAGCCGGCTCCCGCAGAGCTCATGATCGTCGTGTCAGAGATCGGGCTGCAGTGGTCGCCGCAGACCGCGCCGGAAAGGCATGCCGCGATCGAAACGAGAAGCATCGCTTCATTTTCCGGAAAAACCGCGCAGATGATCGGGATCAGGATCATAAAGGTGCCCCAGCTGGTTCCCGATGCAAAGGCCAGAAAGACCGAGATCAGAAAAATGATCGCCGGCAGGAACATCTGCAGCGAAACCGCCGAAGCCTCCACGACATCATGGATAAACGGCGCCGCACCGAGCAGCCCCGTCATCCCGGACAGGTTCCAGGAAAGGATCAGAATGATCATGGGCGCGCACATGGTCCTCAGGCCTGCCGGGATCCCGCCCATGAAGGACCGAAAGTCCAGCGTGCCGCGGATCAGGAAGAAAATGCAGGTAAAGATCAGCGTGAAAAGGCTCCCCATCACCAGCGCCCGCGGCGAATCACAGTCGGCAAAGGCCATCTGCAGGCTCGCACCATCGAAAATTCCGCCGGTATAGGCCATGCAGAACACGCAGGTCACGATCAGCACCGCGACCGGCAGGATCAGATCGATCGGCCTTGCCTTTCCCTGCATGCCCTTTGAAGGGGCGTCGGTGGAAAGCTCCTCGGAGGCCCCGACGTCACCGGCAAGCGCCTTTTCTTCTGCTCTCTTCATGGGGCCAAAATCAAGCTTCATGCTCACGAGAAGGACCATCATGAACAGAGTCAGCAGGGCATACAGATTATAGGGGATAAGTTTGATAAACATGGAAAAGCCGTTGACGCCCATGGATTCGGGCACCGAGCTCGTGACCGCCGCCGCCCAGCTCGAGATCGGAGCAATAATGCACACCGGCGCCGCCGTAGAATCGATGATATAAGCCAGCTTCGCACGGGAAATCTTCTGGCGGTCAGACAGCGGGCGCATAACGGAACCGACGGTCATGCAGTTGAAGCCGTCATCCACAAAGATCAGGACCCCCAGAAGAATGGCGGCAAGCTGTGTGCCGACCCGCGATCTGATGCGCGAGGTGGCAGATCGGCCGAAGGCCGCCACCGCACCGGAACGGTTCAGGATCTCCACAAGCATGAAGAGCAGGCTGCAGAACACCAGGATCGATGCGTGGGAAATATTCGCAATGTTGGGGATCAGGCCGCCCTCTTCATTGTACAGCAGAGTATTGTAGGCCAGTTCGAGATCGCCCCCTGCATAGAGCAGCGCACCGGCCAGGATCCCGATAAACAGGGAGCTGTAGACTTCCTTGGTCACTAATGCCAGCGTAATGGCAAGCAGCGCCGGCAGCAGGGAAAAGAAGGTTGAATATAATGCGGGTTCATAAGGACTCATGGCGTTCTCCTGCATAGGGCCTTTTCAGGCAGGGCAGCGCTTCATTTGTTAAAAAAGCCCGCCGGATCTCGCTTCTCCGGCAGGCTCTCCTTGCTTCCTGCGGGGTCAGCCCGGCAGGCCGTTTGCCTGACGTTCCATATCTTCGACAACGATATCGTAGATCTCTCCGATGGAAGCACCGTATTCCAGCACCTTCCAGGGTTCATTGGTATGAAAATGGATCTTGATCAGCTCCTCGTCACCGACCGCCAGCAGGCAGTCGCCCTTGAAATGCCCGGTAATATAGTCGTTGATCTCGTCTTCGTCGAGATCGTGAGTCGTTTTTTCGATCAGCAGCTGCGTATCGTAGCGGTATTCCAGCATAAGATATCCTCCTGTCGTATACTGCTTCGATCATACTCTGCTCAGGGCAAAATTACAAGTTTTTTCGTCCGGCAGGCCGCAGCTTGTCTCTCTTTGCGGACCGTTTTGACCATTATTCGCGAAATGTTTGTGGCACCATGGTCCGAAGGTATTATCCGGGTCATCGATCTTGGCTTTCTTCCTCCGGTACTTTTATCGGAGATTCCGATAGAAGTCTGATCCCGTTTTCCGGATAATAAAATATTGCTGATAGGCTCGCTCACCGTTTTACCGGAGCGCCGGAATATCTTTACCTCCTGCCGGCGCGCATGGCATTCAGTACGCAGATAAGCATGACGCCGGTGTCACCGAAAACGGCAAGCCACATCGGCGCAAGGCCGAAGGCCGCCAGAATCAGAATGGCCGCCTTAACGGCAATGGCAAAGGTGATATTCTGCCCGGCTACCGAAACCGTCTTTTTTGCGATGCCGAGCGCCGCCGCAAGCTTTGAGGGCTTATCGTCCATCAGAACCACGTCAGCCGCTTCGATTGCGGCATCCGAGCCGAGCGCTCCCATGGCAGCGCCGACATCAGCCCTTGCAAGCACCGGCGCATCGGTGATGCCGTCGCCGACAAAGAGAAGCGTTCTGCCCGCAGTTTTGTGCCGCATCAGCGCCTCGACCCTGTCCACCTTGTCTCCCGGCAAAAGCTCTGCCTCCACCTCGGCGATGCCGAGATCCCGCGCCACCTTTTCGGCGGTTTTCTTCCGGTCTCCCGTCAGCATCACGATCCGGCCTGCCCCGGCCTCTTTAAGCGCCTCCACCGTCTGCTTCGCATCGGGCTTTTCCACGTCCGAGATATGGATATGCCCCAAATATTCATCGTTTTCCGCAATATGGATGATCGTTCCGTGATCCTCGCAGGGACGCCATTTTGCCCCGATCCTGTCCATCAGGCGGCTGTTTCCGGCATAGATCGTCCTGTCCTCCACGACTGCCCTGACGCCAAGGCCGGCCAGCTCTTCGGCCTTCTCTACACGGCAGCCGTCGCTTTCTCCGGCAAAGGCCGCCTTTAATGACGCCGCGATCGGGTGAGTGGAATAGCGCTCCACATGAGCCGCCAGATGAAGAAGCTCCTCCGGCGGAATCGTCTCCGGGTGAAGGTCGGTCACCTCGAACACCCCTTTGGTGAGGGTCCCGGTCTTATCGAAAACCACCGTTTCCGTTCGCGCTAAAGCATCTACATAGGAAGAACCCTTGATCAGAATGCCCTGCCGCGACGCCGCGCCGATTCCCGCAAAAAAGGTAAGCGGGACGGAAATAACCAGCGCGCAGGGGCAGGAAACGACCAGAAAGGTCAGCGCCCGCAGCAGCCAGGGCGCAAAGCTTTCCGAAAAATTCCCTGAAAAAAGCGGCGGCAAAAAGGCAAGGAGCACGGCAGCACAGACAACGACCGGCGTATAGATCTTCGCAAAGCGCGTGATGAATTTTTCGCTTTTCGATTTCCGAGCGGCAGCATGCTCGACCATTTCCAGGACTTTCGCCGCCGTGGATTCTCCGGCAGGCTTTTCGGTCCGTACCCGCAGCAGCCCGTTTCGGTTAACGAAACCGGAAAGCACCTTGTCCCCTGCGCTCACGTCCCGCGGTTCGCTTTCCCCGGTCAGCGCCAGCGTATCGACAGCCGAGCTTCCTTCAAGGATGATACCGTCTGCGGGGACCTTCTCTCCGGGGCGGATAATGATGATCTCACCGACTCCGACCTCTTCCGGAGAGACTTCGCGCACCGTACCGTCACGCTCTACGTTGGCCGTGTCCGGGCGCATATCCATAAGTTCCGCGATCGAGCGGCGGCTCCGCCCCTCGGCAACGCCCTCCAGCAGCTCTCCGACCTGGAAAAAGAGCATAACAAAGACCGCCTCGGCAAACATGGGCTCGCCGCCCGGCACAAAGCCGATCAGCAGGGCGCCGGCCGTGGCAAGGCTCATCAGAAAGTCCTCGTCAAAAACCTCTCCGCGGCCGATGTGCTCTGCCGCCTCCTTCAAAACGTCAAAGCCCGCGGCAAGATAGGGCGGCAGATAGAGCAGCAGCCTCCCCCACATCCGAAGCTCCGCCTTCCGGTCGAGAAGGCAGGCGGCCCCGAGGAGAAGCGCCGCCGCGATAATTTGAAAGAACTTCTTTTTCGGCTCCGGCTCCTCGTCCTCATCGTCCTCGTTTTGATCCCCCTCTCCGGCTGCATCTCGCCCTTCACTGCCGGAGGCTTGATCAACAAACGCTTTTTCTGTCCCGGGGAAATCTTTCCCTGCCGCTGTTCCGCCTCCTGCGGTCCCTGCTTTCTTTGACGTTCCGCTTTCGGCATTCGCCGCGGCTTCATCCTCTGCCGTTTCCGGATCGGCTTCGCCTTCCCAGCTTTCGCCTCCTGCGGCTTCCGGGTTCCGCTCATCTCTCTTCCGCTTCGTATCCATTTCCATGCCAGCTCCTTAAAACAGCCGATTTCCGAACAGTTCAGATAAACGGTTGCTCAATCGTTTATGTGATAGATCCATCATATCTCCTTCTTTGCGTCCCGTCAAGAGAGGATCTTACGATTCGTGTACGGTTTTGTACGGGTTTTGTACGGTTTCATGCGACGGGATCTTCGATGCGCTGCGTAGCAAGGTCTGTCCCTACTGCGGCAGCAGCTTTGAGCTGAAAGAGCAGGAATGGATTATCCGGAATATAACAGTATAACTAAGAAAAGAGGTCGAATTGCGGAAACGTGAAAAACATCCGGAATGCAGAAGCAGACAGGGGAAAGGGTTCTCCTTTTCCGCTGTCTGCTTCTGCATGATTCAAGTGTGCGGCAAAATCTTACATCAGCGCTGCACACGACCGGTGCCGTCGCCGCCCATCAGCTTTTCCACATCGGATACTCCGACCCGGTTGAAGTCGCCGATGATGGAGTGCTTCAGGCAGGAGGCTGCCACGGCAAACTCCAAAGCCTGCTGTTTGTCCCCGTAATGATTGAGGCCGTAGATCAGGCCTCCCGCAAAGCTGTCGCCGCCGCCGACGCGGTCCACGATATCGCGGATCTCGTATTTCCTGGATTCGCAGAAGGTCTTGCCGTCGTTCAGGCAGGCTGCCCAACTGTTCCAGTCGGCGCTGTGGCTTTCCCGAAGGGTAATAGCGATCATCTTCATGTTCGGATAGGCTTCCAAGACCTTGTCCCCGAGTGCCTTGTATTTGCTGCGATCCAGCTCGCCGGATTCCACATTCACATCAGTTTTGATCTCCAGTGATTTCTGGACATCCTCCTCATTGGCAATCGCCACATCCACATAATTGGCAATCTCGCGCATGACTTCACTGGCCTTTTTGCCGTATTTCCAAAGATTTTTCCGATAGTTCAGGTCACAGGAAACGGTGAGGTCCTTTGCTTTGGCAGCCTTGACGCTTTCGAGCGTCAGCTCCATCGCGCTTTCGCTGATAGCCGGAGTAATGCCGGTTATATGGAACCAGTCCACGCCTTCAAAGACTCTGTCCCAGTCCACATCGCCGCTCTTGGCCAGCGCAATGGCGCTATAAGCGCGGTCGTAAATGACCTTGCTCGGAAGCTGATTGGCGCCGTTTTCCAGGAAATAAATTCCCATGCGGCCTTCGCCGCGCTGGATCTTACGTGTGTCTACGCCGAAGCGGCGCAGCTCGTTGATGCAGTAACTGCCCATGTCGTTATTCGGCAGGACGGTAAAAAATTCCGTATCGACGCCGTAATTGGCCAGCGATACCGCCACATTGGCTTCTCCGCCGCCGAAGGTCGCCTCCATCATATTGCTTTGGAAAAAGCGCTCGTGTCCCGGGGCGCGCAGGCGCAGCATGATCTCACCAAAAGTTAATACTCTCATATCATTTCTCCTTATTTCTGCAGCAAATGTATCGCGAAGCCGCCGAATTCCTGTTTCAGATAGACTGCAGTCATCTTATCGCCCTTAAACTTGGCCGTGCCTTCATCGACCGAAAAACCGCGCTTTTCCAAATCGGCAACGGCACGGCTGACTGAGTTTGTACGGACTGCGATATGGCCGCAGGCGCCCAGATACGGCTCCTTCATGACCTCCACACCGGTTCCGGCGAAGTTGGAGCTGTTGCCTTCCTTGACGCCGAAGCCAAAGGCTGCGTCCAAACTGCGGCAAACGGAAAGTGAAGTCTCCGCGTCGGCAGAGTTGATGCCGACATGCGCAATTTCGTAGCCCAGTGCGATTTTTCTGGACTCCCGGCACAGAGCGGTGATTTTGTCAAAATTGTGGGCCGCGATATCGCCCTTCGCACACAGCCAGCTGCCGCCGACGGCGTGAATGAACGGAGCGCTGATATATTCGGCCAGATTCTTTCCGTTTACACCGCCGGTAGGAATGAACTTCACGCCGCCGAAGGGGCCGGAGAGGGCTTTCATCGCGTCCAGCCCGCCGTAAACACCGGCAGGGAAAAATTTCAGAACTTTCAGTCCGTGAGCCATCGCAGTCATAATTTCGGTCGGAGTTACGCAGCCTGGTGTGACGGGAATTTCGTGTTCCACACACCAGGAAACGACTTCTTCACTGTAACCGGGCGCTACAATGAACTGCGCGCCCAGCGCGACAGCCTGCCTGCACTGTTCCAGTGTGATGACGGTGCCGGCGCCGACCAGCATTTCAGGACACTCCTGAGAAACGGCCTGAATGGAGTCTGCCGCAGCCGCGGTACGGAAAGTGATTTCCATGACATCGACTCCGCCGGCCAGCAGCGCTTTGGCAGTCGGAACGGCATCGGTAGCGTTATCCAGCACAACGACCGGCACGACAGCCGCATTATGCAATCTTGTTAAAGCATCCATTTTTTTGTCCTCATTCCAGTATTATTTTTTGCGGTTCAGCTGATATTTCAAGGGTTCTCCGTTCAAGCAGCGGGCACATTCCTCCGCAAGCTTTCGCTTCAAATCGCTGGAGGCCTGTTCCGAATACCAAGCCATATGCGGTGTGGCAATGAAATTGTCCAGCCCGATCAGCGGGTTGTCTTTCGGCGTCGGTTCCTGCTTCCAGGTGTCGATAGCGGCGCCGGCAATTTCACCGGCCTTTAAGGCGGCGTAGAGGTCTGCCTCATCCACCAGCCCGCCACGCGCCGCATTGATCAGGTAGGCATCGTTTCTCATCATCTGCAGCTGTTTGCGGGACACGCAGCCCCCGCTTTCTTTGGTGAGCGGCGCGTGCAGGGAAATAACATGGCAGCTCTGCAGCAATTTCTCCAGCTCCATCAGCTCGGTCCACTCCGAAATGCCGTATTTTTCCCGCTCCGCTTCGG
>JAZRYN010000190.1:0-5772 GCA_045600745.1 Lachnospiraceae bacterium | reverse complement strand
TTCCGATCTGGCAATATGCTATGCCATGAAACAAGAGATGTGTGACCTGTTTGAACTGCGAGATCCGACCGCAGCTGAAACCGGTTGGAAGAAATGGTTCGCTGCGGCCTTAGAAAGCGGTATTCCTGCTCTTGTCCGTTTTGCCGAACTAAAAGAAAAACGGATAGGCGGCCTCATTGCTCACGCTGCCTATCCAATCTCAACCGGAAAGCTTGAGGGCTTCAACAACAAAATCAAAGTCGCAAAGCGCCTGGCCTATGGGTATCGGGATTGCCATTTCTTCTTCACTCTCGTTAGGTTCCTTTCTATTCCTTTCCCTAACTTTCCGTGAAGAACCCGGTTTTTTGAATAGATGTCCTTACCGGACTATGATAATGATCTCGTTTTCCGCGATCCAGTTATGAGAGAAGAGCGGACAGAGCCATACCTCATCATAGGGATAATCACGCAGCGGGAACTGATCCAGAAAGTAAGTATACTCTCCGTTTTCGTCGGGGTCGATGAGACTTGATATATATGCATTGATCTCATATTCCTTCCCGTTCGCATCATAAAACTTGTTTCCAAAGGGCTGCTGTATAACCTTTCCGTCTGTATAGCCGGTGCGGAATGTCACCGTCCATGTGGAACCGTTTTTCTCCGCGGAATCAAACACAGTGCCTTCCGGGAGGTCTCCTGTCTCGCCTGTCAGCAGATCCAGCCGGGTCTTTTCCATATCCTTTCGCAGCCACCGCGCTCCGGTGATAACCAACCTGATATGATCGGCATTGTAAAAGTAGGGGCTGTCTGCCCGGTAAGAAACCATAGCGGGAGAACTAATAGAACCGGTAGCGGTAATCCCGTTGGTGATCGGCTCAAACTTCATGCTGCGGTCTGTTTCGATGTAGAAATCAAGACCTTTCAGCCATGCGGTGTTTTCGGGATCATCCGCAATATCGATTCTCAAGTGGGTGGGATATACTTCGATCTGCGTGATCGTGATCCTCTGCCCATCCATTTCCACAATGCGATCGACGGGAAGGACCTTACCGCCTGCTGTAAGCTGCGGGTCGAACTCCAGCAGGAAATCAAACTGTGCAAGATACTCTTCTTCTTTTTCCGGAAGATTCCAGATGTCTGTTTTTTGCGCAGATTCAGGGGTCTGATCCGCATCGCTGTTTTCATTGCTGAACACGTTCAGCAGAACGCGGAGCTTATCGGGTACGTCGTCGTCTACAAAGTCAATGGTAAAACTGCGGAGTTCCCCGTTAGCGGTTCCGTATGAATCGGAGTGATAACAATATGACAGGGAGTCCTCTCCTTCAGCGGATAATACATGGGGGATAGCCTCCAACTGTCCGTACTGATCGGAGTCCAGTCTATAAAAGACATTCACCTGTTTAAGGTCAACAATGAGATATTCGATTTCAGCGGTGATACCGTTCTGTGTCTGCGCCAGAGTCACCTGCTGCACATATTCGTTTTCAACTGCGTCCGAAAGAGAACGGGAGAAAGTAACTGCGGCTGCGAGCTCCTTGAGGACAGGCACCTGTGAGCAGGCATACGCGGCCGGGGCACAGAAATTGACTAAAGCCACAAAAAGTGCGAAGCAGGCCGCGATGCTTGCGAGAGGTCGATAAATTAAGGTGAGCTGTTTCTTGCGGGCATGAGCTCTCTTTACAGATTCCCGCAGATCCGGAACATTGCTGTTCAGTTCTTCCATAAGATCGTAAAATTCCTGATTACGGTTCATTTTGCCGCCTCCTCTTGAAGCTCCAGCCGAAGCAGTTGTAATGCTTTTCGCTGTCGTGTGGCAGCGGTTCCCTGAGGGATCTGCAGCATTTGCGCTGTTTCAACGAGCGTAAACCCGGAAAAGTATCTCAGGATCACAACATCTTTCAAGTCTTTCGGCAGGCGCCGGATGGCCTCTTTGAGCGGCAGACTGTCATATTCCCGTGTCGCCGTTTCAGGGAGTTCTTCAATAGGGCAGATCCTTTTTTGCCGGCGCAGTTCGTTGTAGCATTCATTGATCAGGATCCGGGTGATCCACGTATCAAAGAACTCCGGCGATCTGAGCTTTTTATGACCGCACAGCGCTTTATAGATCGCTTCATCCAAAGCGTCAAGCGCCAGGGCATGGCTTCCCATATAGAGCATAGCCGTCATGTAGAGCTTACCTCTAATGGACTCGATCTTCGTTGTGAACTCGTTGTCAGTCAACGTTCGTCACTTCCTTTTCATATATTAGACGGAGAAGCGGCACATATTTATTTCGATTTCAGTTCTGAAAAAAATAACCACACCATTGGAGAATATGAATATACTGCCGAATAAGGCCGATGATTACCTCATTGACCCGGCGAGTACCTGCAATATAACGGATTTGCGGGCTGAAACCATCTCTATACGAAAAGGACCTAGTGGAATTTCCGGTCCTTTACGGAAATCAGGAGAAGAGATCACAAACCGAATGCACAGCTGCGCCGTGAAGTCAAAGCGACAGAGAGCCCGGGGTAGCGGAATACCGTTACAGAGTTTTTTTATAGTACAGACTAATGAGCCGGGGAGGATAGAAAACAATGCTCTGCTTCGGTACATACCCGACGGCAGAGCGTGACAGCAGAGACCCTTCAGTCACCGCTGCGCAACATGATCCCCCTTATTCGACAGATCGCGGCGGACGGTCTTCCGAATTTTAGTGAGGAGAAAATAAAAAAGCACTTGTTTTCACAAGTGCTTTTTTATGGCGGAGAAGGAGAGATTCGAACTCTCGAGACGTTTGTGGCGTCTACGCGATTTCCAGTCGCGCGCCCTCGACCAAGCTAGGCGACTTCTCCGTGCTTGCTCAAGCAGGAATCATTATACCGCTTCGCGGCGGTCCTGTCAACTGTTTTTTTCCGGAAACTGCCTCCGGCGGGGCAATTTCGTTTGCTTTTCCACCGGAGGCAGGCTTTTTCAGCCGTTGAACGCGGCCAGCTTGGTGAACAGATCGCGGAAGATCGGGTTGCGGTGCATCTCGGTGACCACCTGCATCGGGGCGCGGCTGTCATCCGGGCACCAGTGCGCATCGGAGGAGAGATGGGGGCGCGGCACGCACACCGCGGGCGCCCAGTCGGGATCCAGCAGGCGGGCGATGGTGGAGACATCCCAGATCTCCTTTGCCCAGGCGAAATGATCATCGCTGTAGGAGGCGAAGATGCTGATCAGTGTATCGCAGAGCTCGTTCTTTCCGCCGATGCAGGCCTTCATCTCGGGCACGCTGGTCAGCAGGTGCGAGGCCACGCCCGTGCAGGGCACCAGCGTCAGCGGCACGCTGCTTTCAAAGATCGCACGGGAGGCGAGCAGATCGCCCGAAAGGTTGAACTCGGCGGCGGACGGCGCGTGCAGCGGCTGCCCGGCCAGCCAGAGGATGTGGATCTTTTCTGCGATGCGCGGCTCCATGCGCAGGGCGCTCGCCACGTTCGTGATCGCGCCGATCGCCACTACCAGCAGCTTTTCCGCGCCCTCGGGCCTCGCCATTGCGCGAGCGACCAGATCCCGCGCCGCGGGGCTGTCCACATGATCGTCCATGGAGGTGAAATAGCGGCGCGAGCCCTCCAGCGCAAAGCCCTCCGGCTCTACATGCATGATCCGGAGCAGGCGCACGATCTCGTTATAGCTCTTCACCATGCCGTCCTCGGGGCCGGTGGAGCGGTTGTTGAAGAATGGCGCGGCGTATACGGCCTGCACGTTCAGCCGCTCGGGCGAGAGCAGCGCATAACACAGCGCGAACTGGTCGTCTACCTCGTTATACGTATCGGTATCCAGTACCATGTCGATGATGCCCTCCGGAAGCTTCAGCCCCGCGGGCGTGTATCCGTCCTTCATGATCCGTTCCTCCTTTATTGTTTAAGCCTTTTATTGTTTTGCCTTGTTTGCCGTAAGATTGTACCCGAGCACGCTGCCCAGCATCAGTACGAACGCGGCCAGACTGTACCACGTGAACGGGTCATGCAGGATCACGACGCCCGCAAGCACCCCGACCACCGTGGAGAACGTGGTGAATATCGTAGCGCGGGCCACCGGCAGCCGTGCCAGCGAATAGTTCACCAGCAGGTACGCGCCTACCGAGGAAAGGCCGCCCAGATACACGACCGCGATCAGGAACTGTCCGTGCGAGCATGCGTCGGCCAGCACCGCGGGGGTGCTTCCGCCGAACTGCGCGAACGCATAGCACACAAAGAATGCAAAGCCTACCGTGAACATGACGTAGGTCAGCTCGAACGGCGTATATTCATTGGAAAGTTTGCGCACCAGCAGCGTATAGAACGAGCCGAGGAAGTAAGCCGCCACAAGGCATATACAGCCCGCGGGCGTGTTTGCGCCGCCGTTCGCCGTCTGCAGGGAGATCATCGCCACACCGATGATGGAAAGCACGATGAACAGCCACTGCTTCGCGGCGGGCCGCTCATGCAGCAGCAGTACGCCCAGGATCGCGGTGAACACGGGCGTTACCGAGGAGATCATGCCCGTGAACGAGGCTGTGGTGTACTTCAGACCGTAGTTTTCGAGTATGAAATAGCCGACCGGCTGCAGAAAGCCCAGCAGGATCGCCTGCCAAAGGTGCTTTTTCTTCTTTTTGAGGTCGATCTTCACGATCCGCGAGAGCACCAGTATATTCAGGAGCACAAACGTAAGACTGAAGCGCGCGCACAAAAGGATGGCGGGCTCCGTCACGTTCAGTGCCAGCTTGGAAAACAGATAGCTCAGCCCGAATATGGAATATGCCGCCGCCGCGGCCAGCATTCCTCTGGCTTCTTCGTTCATGGTCTTTCCTCCGGAAACGGGATGATACCATTATATCCGCGCCCTGCCGCCCTTGCAAGCGAAAACGTTAACACCGCAATATCGACAAACCGGCCGCGGCAGACTATAATATCATTATACCCGTACCGAACTTATTCCACTTTGTATATACGGAAAGGAAGGATATCCCATGGAAGATTTCTCCAAACTCGCCCTTACCGATCTCATCCGTGACGGCGGCTTTGACTGCCCCTATTGCGGAAAGCATCATTCTACCGATCTGAAGTATCTCAAGATCGGCTCCGGCGTCATTAACACCGTGCCCGAGGTGCTCGCGCAGATGGGCGTAAAGCGTCCTTTCATCATCTGTGACGACCATACCTGGGAGGCCGCCGCGAAGCAGGTGGTCGCCATTCTCGAAAAAGCCGGCATCGAATACAGCCTCTACCGCTTCCACGAGGAGAACCTCGATCCGGACGAGGTCGCTCTCGGCCACATCGCGATGAACTATGACGCCCGCTGCGATGTCATCATGGCGGTCGGCTCCGGTGTGCTGAACGATCTGAGCAAGGTCCTCGGCAACATCGCCAACCTGCGCACCATGGTGGTCGGCACCGCGCCCTCGATGGACGGCTATGCCTCCAACTCCTCCTCGATGCTGGTCGGCGGCATCAAGACCACGCTGTACAACAAGTGCCCCACCGCCATCATCGCCGATACCGATATCATGCGGATGGCCCCGATGCGCATGCTGAAGAGCGGTCTGGGCGACGTCATCGCCAAGTACGTCTCCATCTGCGAGTGGCGCATCTCCAATCTCGTCACCGGCGAAGCTTATTGCGAGGGCATTGCCTCCCTCGTACGCCGCAGCGTCGCCAAGCTGGTCGCCGCCGCGGATAAGCTGACCGAGCGCAACCCCCAGACGGTCGAGAGCATCGTCGAGGGACTGATCCTGACCGGCATCGCCATGAGCTTTGCGGGTTCCTCCCGTCCGGCCTCCGGCGTGGA
>JAZRYN010000189.1:0-3118 GCA_045600745.1 Lachnospiraceae bacterium | reverse complement strand
CAAAGGCGCCGACGCAGCCGCCTTAAGGAGGCCGGTAAGCTCGGTCTCCTCTATCATGTGCTTTCGCACGAATATCAAAGTGACAAAGAGGGCAAAGAAGAGGAGCGTCCCGATGACGCCGACAAGCTGATGACGGAACGGAGCGCGGTGATGATGCTGCTGGGTGCGGAGAATAATAAAAAAGCAGAACAGCAGGATAACGCCGGCGGTGATATTGATCTGAACGATGCGGGAAGCTTCAGCCATGGTCGTCATTCCTCTAACCTCCCGTCCTCGGTGATAATGGTGAAGCCCATCGCGGAAGGATCGCTTTCGACGTCCGTAAGCATCGTTATCCCGTGCTTTTCGGCAAAATCCGCGAACAGACACAGGGACTCATCGGGAAGCGCCATTTCCGTGCGGCTTGAGCCTTCAATGAAAAAGCATAATTGTCCTTCCCTTTTAGACTGGATGACGGAAATGCTTTTCATGCTCAGACAGTTGTACTCGATCATCGCGGAGAAAACATCAAGGATGAGGATAGCGGGATCGAGCGACAGGGAGCACCTTGACTCGAAATAACCGTTTGACGTGATCCCGAGGGCGCCGAGACTTACGGCAAACTCCGCAATGCACTGAGAAAGCTCGGAGCCGAAGACGGAGGGGCTCTCCTTCCGCCGCAGCTCAAGATTTGCCCGCCTCTTGATGTAGGTCCCTAACAGGTTTATGCGCCAGATCATCCGGCGCTGTGCACCGGGATCAAGTCCGGGGATCTCCGCTCTGAGACAGTCGATCTTGTCCAGACTGGGCGTTATGATGCGGGCGATGTCATGATAGATCTTCTCCTTTTCCTCAAGGCGCGTCCGGCGGATGTCAAGCCTCTGCTGCTCGATGAGGTAGTTGTCCGTCTCTTCCAGCTCGCCTGCGGCGACCTTCAGCTGCTCGATCTCCCGGTGGATGAGGCGGACATCCTTTTCATAGACAAAATAGCCGCCCTGGACCTTCTTCCGGTATATCTCAAAGCCGTCTGCCTGCAGGAAGCCGGATCCTTTCAGCCTCCGGAGCTCCTCCTCTGTCAGGCGGCGCGCCCTGTGGGAACGGATGCTTACCGTATCGCGGCTATCCAGAAGCTGCATTCCGATATCGGCGTTCTCAAAAAACTGCCGGTAATAAAAGTTTGTGGGAAGCAGGCGAAGGAACAGGCAGCTTTCGCATATGGCCAGGTGAAAAAAGCTGATGGCGACCGGCATGGCGATGAGTCTTTCGCCGATCACGCCGGTCAGATACAGAAGCGTATACGCCGCGCCAAGCGCGAAGAAGACTAACGGCGGAGCGATCCTTGACCAATGAAGGCCGCTTATCCGGTTCTTGGCGATCAGCGTCGAAATGGCAAGCAGCTCGAGGAGCGCTGCCCAGCCGAACATGACCAAGCAGACCGGGGAATGGCTGGTGATAATATCGTGCGTTTCGTAGACGCCCGCGTCAAAGACGAACCCGTGCAGATCGTTCGTTACGGTAAGCAGGCAGAAGGCGATCGTGGGGATCCATAAAAGACGGTATTTTTTCTCGACAGGCTGGGTATCCGGCTGCGTCGTGCAGCTTGCGGCGCAGATCGCCATAAGCGGGATAAAGACGATGGGGATATAGCTGCAGTACCAGAGGTGGCGCTTGATGAGCGGCATGACGGCAAATTCGGTCTGCAGCAGGGTCAGGACCGTTCGAAGGATGAGCCATGCGCCCACGGCCATCATGTAATTTCTGATGCGCCTGTGCATACAGCGCCATTTGACCGACATCATCCAAAAGACGAAAATGCAAATGTATATGACGCAGGAGATCAGAGAAGCAAGGAGGGAAAGAAAAGGATCGCGAAAGGCAATGTTGTCCAGAAAAATAGCCGCAAGAAACAGAAATATGAGCCACATATAGGTGGAAAGATATTTTTTGGCTCTTGCACTCATCGGGCCTCTCCGTCGGGGTATCTCATCATAAGCATTATATCCGTAATGCCGGGATATGACAAGCTATGTGATTCGGAAAAACGGCAGTCCCTGCTTCGAATCGAAGGAAGAAGGGGCTGCCGGCCTGTTATTTATAGGGAATGCTCTGTCCGGGCTCGCATATCGGCTCAAGTAATTTCTGATCCCACAGAAACCACTCTCCGCTCGATTCCTCTTTTTTCAGGCGGATAGACCTGGGCGTTTCCGCGCCGGAGGAGAGGACATACAGCGTGGCATACCCCGGCTCCCGGTACGAAAAGGAGGTGTCCTTTATGGAAATGGTCAGGGGAAGAGAAGGCTCATAGCCATTTTCCGGCACGGCATCCGCAAAAAACGAAAACGGGACATATTCTCGCCCGATGAGACTCCTCCGGAGCTGAGAGACATCGGCGGGGGAAAGAGCGCCCGGGCCGGAAAGAAGATCGAGCATCTCTACGGCGTCGTCAGGGCTTTCCGAATACTGACACAGGGCAAGGACGGTCAGCGCCGCTCTCGCAAAGGGGCATTTCATGCGGTACTCCCGCAGGCCGGAAAGCTCTCCGGTATTTCTCGGAATGCTGGTAAAAGAAAACATGGCGTTTTTAGGCATGGGTGATTTCTCCAAATATATACATATCGTTAATACAATATCATCAGGATTGCGGTGCTTGCTCTGTGCTGAAGCTTGCTCTTATCATTACATAATCAAAGGCGGTTCGATCCTTAATAAACAAAATCAGATCTCCACGCGTTTTTATGAGGGTATCTATATCGGCAGATCTCGAGTGCCGGATGCTCGTTATGTAATAAGTGAAGTTCACACAAGGCACAAGTCTTAGTTGTCTTTAGCCTTCTTCTTTTTACCGAAAAGCGCGACAACAACGAGAATGAATCCGCTAACAAACAAGAGCGAAAACCAAAGGATGATATTGCTGTTATCGCCCGTCTGTGGCGTTTTAGCCTTGTACTGGTTTACGAAGTTCAGGCCGCTGCCTGTGGTGGTATCGCCGCCGATCACGGCCCCCAGCTGTCCGCTTCCGTCGTCCGTGACGGTGACCGTGATGCTGTAGATCTTACTGTCGATGGTCACGCCCGCTTCGCCTGTCGCTTCTTCCTTCACGGTGTACGCGTAGGTGCCCGCCTCGGTGTAGGTGATCTTG
>JAZRYN010000188.1:0-4259 GCA_045600745.1 Lachnospiraceae bacterium | reverse complement strand
GAATACCGGACGATGTCCGACGAGGTCACCAATATGCTGAACTTCCTCAACGGCACGGTGCTTGGCCAGCAGAACACCCCCGACAAGGTCATTGGCCTCGATTCCTCCGCCTTTGACTTCCGGCTCAAAAAGCTGCAGAACGCGGCGACGGATTACTTTGGCGCCAAGATGATGCAGGACAAGAATAGCAACCGCCTGACGCGTCTCGGCATCGCGGAGGAGCTGATGAAGCTGCCCAACCTGAGCGAACACAGAAAGAATCTCGCGGCGGCAGAAAAAGGCCCCCGGACGGAGCCGATGCAATTCTTCGGCCCGGAGCTTCAGGAGCTGGCTACCGTGAAACTGCAGACGGCAGAGGATGCGGCACGTTTTGCCGATCAGTGGGCGTATAAGTTTGAAACGACCGACTTTGACAGCCGGAAGATCGAGATCCCCTTTGGAGAGGGTGTCGACGCCCTGCGCGGTACCAAGCAGATCTTCGACCTGCTGAAAAACGAGCAGCTCGGTCGGAAACATCTGAGCGATGGGCGCTATCACAGCCCCGCGGATCTGGCGCTGGCCCGCCGCGACGTCTTGCTGGGCACAGGCATCCGAAGCTACATGGCCAGTCATTTTAATACCAATTTTGATGGAAAGTACGGCTCGTTATACACCTCCCAGCTCAAGTTTTTTGACTCCATCGGCAAAGATCCGGGGAAGCTGGATAAGTTGAAAAACACCCTGCTGCAGGCAGGGAACGTGGCAAAGCTGGAAGAAACCATCCGTACGGAAGGGCTGGATTTCCGTGTCTCCGGTCGCTTGTTGGATGCCGGCCCGATGCCGCAGATTGGTCATGTGCGCGAGCAGCCGGGCAAGTCCCTCAATAACAGCGCCGTACAGCAGCCCAAGGTCAACCGTCCTGCCGCGAACGAGCAGCCCAAGGCTGAAGAGTCGAAGCCCGTGGATCCCGATGCGGAAAGACGCGAACGCCATGCATCTTTTGCCGCGGGAAATCTGGAGCAGTATTTTCGCGGCAACCCGTTTGGACCGGCGTTCATTGACAGCAGCCGTGAGATTTTGAGCGAACCAGGCATGGACAAGGCCTGCGATCTGATAGCGACCTGCAGCAAGGAGATCGCAGAACGATTCATGGACATCCACATGAAGGGCGGCAATCTGCGCGAAGCTTATCAGACGCTGCAGAAGCTTTCTGCCGGTATTAATGCCAATTCGGAAGCAAACCATAATAAGCGCAAAATTGCACCGGCCTATGGATACACCAATACCGCACAGTTAGGCCCCAAAAAGTAAGTAAAAAGCGATTCTTTTCAGGCCAAAATAAGAATCCCGGAGAGCAGTGGGCGCTCTCCGGGGCACTTCGTGGAATTAACTTTAACATTTTCTCCAGTTAACCAGAATTAAAGTGATACTGAGCTCTGATTAAAATGTTCATTTTAATCAGAGCTCAGCCAGTCTGTCAAAGAAGTCCTTTGGACTTCTTTGACAAAAGGGCTGCGTTTCGCTCTGCGCCTCAATTGTCCGCATATAGCGGACAATTCGACGCTCGCTCCACGAGAATTGTTTTCGTTCACGCACAGGTCGCTCCGAAAACAATTCAAATTATATTTCGCGTCTGCGGACGCGAAACTCTGCGAGGCTTTTTTGATTTCCAAGGCGCAAATATTCACGATTGCGCAAACAACCGGGGAAGTTTATTCATTATTCTTAATATTCATGTATATTTTTTTGTAAGCTCCGCAAAAATATCCTCTGATTTATCCTCTCTGATCGTGTAGAATGGGTAAAGGCAAAAAACAGTAAGAGGGTTGTTTTATGGCTGATACCATTTTGATCGCGGAGCATGATCCCGCAGCGTCCGGGACGCTGTATAAAGTCATGAAAAGCAATCAGCTCAACACTATCATTGAAGAAAACGGAGAAACGACTCTGGCTGAGCTTTCGGCGCGGGAATGCGCACTGCTGCTGCTGGATCTTGAGCTTCCGGGCACCGATGCTTATGAAGTGATACGGACGCTGCGCTCCCGCGGCGAGTCACTGCCGATCATTGTGCTCGGCAGTCAGGCAGACGAAAGCAGCGTGCTGCGCGCATTGGATGTCGGCGCGGACGGTTTTCTCCTCAAGCCCTTTAATCCGGTGACGCTGGGCGCCAAGGTAAAGGCGATGATTCGCCGCAGCCGCGGCAGTCTTACCGATACCCAAAGTGTTCTGTCTGCCGGGCCTTTTACTTACAACACCAGCACCCTGCGCCTTTACAAGGACAGCACGGAGATCATTCTGACCAGCAAGGAAAACGCTTTGATGAAGCTGTTTCTGGACAACGTCAACCGCGTCTTTTCCAAAGAAAAGCTTTATGAGCTGGTGTGGGGCGGCAGTTCCGGCGGAGAAAATACGATTATGGTATATGTCAATCGTCTGCGCCAGAAGGTGGAGGACGATCCCGCCGTGCCGCGCTTTATTCAGACGGTCCGTGGCGTCGGCTACCGGTTTGTCGTTTGATACATCACAAAAAACGGACAAATGCAGATGCATTGTTCGTTTTTTTGTTTTTCCCGGCGGAAAGTTTCCCCTTTCCTCACGGAACATGATGTGCTATAATCCAAAATAGAATCGTTTTTTGACCTGGGAGGGCGCTATATGTCACAAATCAGTTCTGACAAGCACATTTCTCCCGTCGATGTCGGAAAAGAAAGAGCACTTGGCACCCGCGGCATCGCAGCGATCGTGCTGACGTTTCTGCCGATCCCGGTCTTTATTATCTTCGCGATCCACAGGATCGTCCATCCGACGGACGTCATAACGAACTATCTGATCGACATGATCGGGCTCATCTTTTCTTACATTCTTTTTGTGACCTGCGTGATGAGTTACCATGGCCGTGAAAAGTCCTATCGCCTGTTTCTTGCCTCAGTGGTTTCCCTGTATATCAACTTCATCCTGTCTCTGACCGCCTGCATCCTGTTCGGTAATCCCAACACCGCCCGGCTGCTCTTTTTCATTTATTCTCTGTGCTACTTTTTTGGCATCACGGAATGCACGCTGTTCGCTTTTTACACCGTCAGTTGTTTCCCCTCCGGCACTGCGGCGCGCATCTTTATCACGATCGCCTGTGCGCTCACCGCTTTTTATTTTGTATGTCTGCTCCTCAATCCGTTTTTCCGGATTTTCTTCTACGTCAGTCCGGGCGGGGAAATCATCTATTACAACAATGATCCCATCTCCACCGTTGTTCTTTTAAGTCAGTGCACCATGTATCTGATCTTTGTCCTGACGCGAAAGTGCAGTATTCACAAGAAAATATCCTTCGCCAGCTATGCCGTGCTTCCGCTGACCGCGTCCCTCATCAGCGGCATCCTGATCCTTCAGTCCACTGAATTTGACAATACATACGATGCGCTGGCAAATATCTATTATCTGGTTCCCATGTATCTGATCTTCTTCCATTTCTTCGCTGACCGCGAGCGCCAGTTTCTTGCAAAGGACCGGGCGCTGAACGACGCCCGCGTCGATCTGATGCTCTCCCAGATCCAGCCCCATTTCATCTACAATTCCCTCACCGCCATCATCGGCCTCATCGACGTTGACCATGAAAAGGCGAAATATTCCATCGTGGCCTTTTCCGACTATCTCCGGGTGAATCTGGAGGCGCTGAAGGAAGTGAAGCTGATCCCCTTTGAGAAGGAGCTGGAGCACTGCCGGACGTATCTGCAGTTTGAACAGCTTCGCTTTGACAATCTGCAGGTGGAATACGACATCCGCACCACCGCATTTTATCTCCCGGTGCTGACCGTTCAGCCCATCATCGAAAATGCGGTGAAGCACGGCGTTTCCGTGCGGGAGCAGGGCGGCACCGTCCGTATCTCCACCCGGGATCTCGGCGCTTCCGTGCAGATTCTTGTAGAGGATGACGGCGTCGGGTTTGGCGCCGCTGCCATTCCCGGGCCGGATGCCAGTCATATCGGTTTTTCCAACGTGGCAAGCCGCCTTGCAGACCACGGCGGTACGATCGTCATTGACAGCGACCCCGGCACCGGCACCCGCGTCACGATTACCATCCCGAAAAATCAAGGAGAATCCCATGAAAATTTTAGCGCTTGACGATGAAAAGATGGCGTTGGTCGTCCTTTGCTCCGCCATCGAAATCGCCATTCCCGACGCGGAAATTCTGTCCTTCCGCAGTCCGGAGCAGGCGTTGGAGGCGCTGCGCCAGTCTGCCGTGGACGTCGTATTCTGCGACTATCAAATGCCCGGCATGACCGGTA
>JAZRYN010000187.1:0-4889 GCA_045600745.1 Lachnospiraceae bacterium | reverse complement strand
CCGTAAGGGAGGCCGTAGATACCGTGACCGCTGCCGAAGGACGCATTGACGTCCTCATCAACTGTGCCGGCTACGGCATTTCCGGCGCCGTGGAATTCACCCCTCTTGCGGACGCAAAGCGCCAGCTCGACGTTAATTTCTTCGGCATGGTCAATGTCTGCAAGGCGGTGATCCCGGTGATGCGCCGTCAGGCCTCCGGCCGTATCGTCAATCTCTCCTCCGTAGCCGCACCGATCCCGATCCCCTTTCAGACCTACTATTCGGCCTCCAAGGCGGCGATCAATTCCTATACGATGGCTGCCGCCAATGAGCTGAAGCCCTTCGGCGTCACGATGTGCGCCGTCCAGCCCGGCGACATGGCGACCGGCTTTACCGCGTCCCGAAAGAAGATCATTAATGGTGACGAGATCTACGGCGGCCGTATTTCCCGCTCGGTGAGCGGCATGGAAAAGGACGAACAGGGCGGAAAGGGACCGGAGGTCGCGGCAGCATTTATCCGCCGAGCCGCAACCCGCAGAAGGGTAAGACCGCTCAATACCATCGGCTTTTCCTATAAGCTTTTCTGCTTCCTCGCCAAGCTCCTGCCGGCTAAGCTGCTGAACTTCCTTGTCGGGCTGATCTACGCACGGTAGTTTCTTTAGCGGCCGCGCCCGGTGCGTCATCCTCTCCCTTATCCGGTTCTTTCCGCAGACATGACCAAAGCGCTCCGAAAAGAACGGGCACGCTTTCACAGAGCCTCTTCGAAAAGGCTTTGCGGAAAGCCGCATTTTGCGCATAATGAACCCGGGGAGGGAAAGCCAAGGCTTCCCCTCCGCGTGTTCTTCCGTTTTCTCTCAATTTTCCTGTTCCGGGACGACCGGCGTCCAGTATTCCTGCTGATAGATATCCGTCAGCACGTAAGCGGCGCTGGTTTTTGTCGTTTCCGGAATGAACTTATCCGCGATCGCTAACGAGCCGTTTACCGTGACCTCATCGCCGATCCGGAAGGTGTCCATATACTCGCCCTCATAGCTGTAATAGTCGGCGATGAACTGCAGCACCGCGCCGTCATTCAGCGCTTCGGCGGCCTTTGCCTGCGCTTCGGTCTCCCCGTCCGCGTATACCGGGCGGAAGCCGCAGATCTCCCAGTCACCGTCGGTATTGGCTAACAGCAGTTCGATGCGCTGCTCCTCAAGCCCTGTCAGCGGATCGGTCAGCAGCGCCGGCACATAGCCGTAGTAGGAGGTCTGACCGTTTTCGGTGTTGGAATCCGTAAAGTAATACGCCACCGCCTGGCCGCCGATATAGATCCAGCTGTTCTGCTCCTCGGCAAGCAGCACGCCGTCCTCCGTCAGTTCAAAAACATTGTCCAGACCGAGATCGATGTAGCCCTCGCCGTCGTCGACAAAGAGGCTGAGCTTAAGTGCCTGCACTAACGACCAGTTATCCTGATCAAGCTTGATCCCGAAGCGTCCGTCCTTTTGCTCCGTCCACACAAGTGCCTCCGGATCAAAGCGGTTCTCATCCAGATATTTCACGGTATCGTCCAGACTTAAGCACCGTCCGCCGAGTGCGCTCTGCAGGAAGCCCATCGCGCCGCTCGAAAGGCCGGACACGTTATAGGTGCTGCTGCCGCCGAGCAGGCCGCTCAGAATAGAGGTGATGTCCGAGCTGCTTTGCGCCGTCGTGCCTCCCTGGGTATAGCCGGACAGAAGCGCCGACAGCGGGCTGGAAGCGCCGCCGGAGATCGCCTGTCCGCCCGTTCCCATGGCGGCAAACTCCTGGATGCAGCTTTGGTAATCCTCGTCCATACCGATCGCCTTGTAGGTCTTGACCGCCGTGTCCACCGTCCTCACATTCTTGTAGGGGAAGTAGATGGACAGACCGTAGGAATTGGTCATGTCGCTCGACGTATTATTGTATTTCACCGCGCTGCGAACGGCCTTGGCAAGCGCCGCCGCTTCCCGGGTATTCATGCCGTTGCACAGATCGACCAGATCGACCTGATCGATGCGGGAGGAAACGGCAAATTCACGCGCCCCGCTGCGGGCATTTGAGACCTGCGCATAATTATCGTTCTTCAGCAGACCGCTGGTCGACGTCGAAAAGGCATTCAGCGCCGCAGGGATCGTATGCGCCGCCTCGGCAAGGTCAACCACCGAGAGGGTCGCCTTCTGGCCCCGGCACTGCTGTCCGCAGACCGTGACAAAATCGTCGCAGATATTTTTACCGATCTCCAGCGTGCTCATGGAGGTGTTGGCGGCAAGCTTGGTCAGCCAGCCGGTATAATACCAGCCGATGCCGGGCTCGGATTCCTCGGAGGCGATCATATAATCGCCGTATTTTGCCATCGTGAGCGCGGTCTCCGCGGTAGCCATCAGGCAGGCGTCATAACCGATGAAATCGAATTTGACCCCGCCGTCATTAAATGCCTGATCCAGATCGGCTAATGTCAGAGACGCATTGGCATATTTCTCATCATAGCCGTAGCCGGTAATGGAGCCGCCGCCGTGATCCCAGAGAATGATATCATAGCGGTCCGCCTGAAAATTCTCTGCACAGTACCGGATAAAACCGCTCAGGGTCGAAGCCTTGACCATCGGCGCCGAAGCCGTTTCCTCCTGTTTGACGATGCTGCCCTTTGTCAGCTGCCAGATCTGGTTCTTGGTATTGCTGATCCCCTGGGTATGCCAGTTTTTGCAGCCGCCGGTATAGATAATAATATTGATCTTGCCCGAAGATGTGGCTCTGGCCATTTCTTCAAGATCCTTGGACGCCATGCTGTAGTTGGATTCCAGATCCGTACCGCACATATAGACCATCAGGGTTATCGTGTCGTTTCCGCCGCCCTTGATCGCCGTATACTTGCTGCGCGAGCCGCTTGCCACCGTCGTATCCAGCTTCTTGGCATTGGAGGTATTGTTCGCCGTCAGCGTCGCAGTATCCACCGGCGATGACTGGCTCGGACTTGTGCTCGTACCGGTATTGACGGATGACAGGGCGGAGCCCCATCCGTTAAAGCTCGATGCTCCGCTCAGATTATAATTGATCAGGCTGCTGATCGGGCTTTGCTGCGTTTCATCCGGCGTCGTTCCGCCTCCGCCAAGGAGGCCCTTTGCCAGAAAAAAGATCACGACAAGTATCAGAAGACCGCTGCCGCCTATTGCGGCTCTGCCGGGCGTACCGGACGGCTTTTGGCCATCGTGCCGTATCTGGTTGCTGCCGGAGTTCTTGCCTACCGGACCGGTCCCCAGGCCTTCTCCTTTTTTACGGACATCGCTGCCCGTGCCGGAAACATTTTTCTTCCTGCCCGAAGGAATATTTGCCATTGGTGCTGCTCCTCTTCTTTTTCATTGATCGTTCGGGATCATCTCAGGCATACTCTGCCAATTCTTTATCATAGCACGTTTTGCCAAAAAAGCAATTCGGGCTCACTTGCCGCGCGCAGCAAAATCACCGGCAAAATCAACGGCCGGGATCATTTGCCTCTCTTATCCCGGCTCCGGTAAGACCTTACCGGCAGTGCCTTTGCGTTCACAAAAGCAAATGAAGGTCTGACCGGACAGGATAGGATCTGTTCAGACGCAGACCGTCAGGATGAAAACAGCAGGCATACCGAAGGGTGCAGCCCCTTGATATACCTGCTGTTTTTAGCTTACCGTCTGCGGCAGATGCTTCTAAGATCGTAATTCTATCGTATTACGGTCTTATCGGCGCCGGCCTTTATTCACGGCTTTTTCTTTTTCTTTTTCTGCTGCCATAAACGGCGGCTCCGATGAGGACGCATCCGCTGACTGACAGGAGGGTGATCCAAAGACCCATGTGACTGTCATCACCGGTCTTAGGCGGAGCCGGCGGAACCGGCGCATCCGGCGTAAAGATCCAGGAGCCCGTGATCACCGTATCCTCGGTGATCTCAAAATCATCCTTGTCCCACAGGACAAAGGTCCATGTCCCGGGCACCTTCTTCCCGTCAAGCATGGCATATCTTAAGGAGGATGTCAGTCCGTCCGCCACATGCACGAGCTCCCGGTAATTGTACAGGGTCGGGTCAACCGGCGTCACGGAATCCTCCGGCATGCCGTAGGTCGGATCGGCTTTCACCTCATAGGTCACCTGATAGGGATCGGGTTCAAAGCTCCAATAGCCCGTGATGACGGTATCCTCCGTGATCCGGAAATCGTCCTTGTCCCACGGGATGAAGGTCCAGGTGCCGGGGACGTGCTCGCCCGTTGTCGGATCGATGGCATAGTCCTGTTCCGTCTTCAGATCCTCAGCGACCGTGACCTCATCCTGATAATCATAGGCGTTTGTATCGGTAGGCGTCGTGACATCTCCGGGCTTGCCCCATGTCGGGTCTTCTTTATCCTCATACTCGACCTTGTAGGCATAAGGGGTAAATGTCCAGTAACCCGTGATCACCGTGTCCTCGGTGATCTCAAAGTCGTCCTTGTCCCAAGGGGTAAAGATCCATGCCCCCGGAATGCCGTCGGGCGTTCCGTCACTGGTCGTCCATGTCGTCGTCAGGTCATCCTTGACCGTTACCGGTTCCTTATAGTCATAAGGGTTGTTATCATCGGTCGGCGCCTCGCCGCCTGCCGGGATTCCGTAGGTCGGATCGCCGACTACCTCATAGGTCACCTCGTAGGTAACGGGCGTAAACGTCCAGGCACCCTTGATCGTGGTGTCCTCGGTGATCTCGAAATCGTCCTTATCCCACGGCGTGAACGTCCAGGTGCCGGGGATATGTTCTCCGGTTGCCGGATCGACCGCGTAGTCCTGCGTCGTCGTCAGGTCATCCTCGACCGTTACCTGCTCCTTATAGTCATAAGGGTTGTTATCATCGGTCGGCGCCTCGCCGCCTGCCGGGATTCCGTAGGTCGGATCGCCGACTACCTCATAGGTCACCT
>JAZRYN010000186.1:0-2738 GCA_045600745.1 Lachnospiraceae bacterium | reverse complement strand
AGCAAAGCATTGCCGAATGCTATTATTCGCGGCGTGAATTCATGAAGGCGATCGACGCCGCAGACCGTGCCTACGCTGCCGCCGCCGAGGAAGGAAGCCTGCCCACCCTTCTCTGGAGCAGCTATCTGCTGGGGGCCTGCTACTCGAACTTTAACGATATGAGCTTTATGTTGAAATACTACAAGCGCGCTCTGGAGCTGTCCCGCAGCTATGACGCCACGATCTCCAGCCTGATCCAGTACAATATCGGCTCCGCTTATGTCGAGCACAAGAATTTTTCGGATGCCGTGCCTTATCTGCTCACCTCCATGCAGCCGAACGACAGCTCGCTTGAAGAACAGAAGGTGCTGACCGGTCAGAAGCTTTCCACCTGCTATTTTGAGCAGGGCTTTGCCTCTCTCGGCCACCAGTTCCTGCAGCAGGCCTCCAACCGCCGCACCGACCGCATGCCCGCCGTCTATGAGCTTCTGCTTTATTTCACAAAGCTTCGCTATGTGGACGGCGACCGCAGCTCCGAAGAATACGAAAACATTCTGAAAAAGCTGTATGCCACCGGCGCCGAAGCCCTCGGCGATTCCTACAAGCGGATCTTTGCGGATTATCTTGTCGAGCTTTATATGGCCCAGCGCAAGTACAAGGACGCTCTGGCGATCAAGAGCGAGTACGGCTATGTATAAGCTTCCCGTAACGGATAGCGCTCCTGCCGGTCCGGCAGGAGCGCTTTTGCATGACGGCAGGGCCTGCTCTCTGTGCCCCCGCTCCTGCGGCGTTTTCCGCCCGGCTTCCTCACCGGCCGGCTTTTGCGCTTCCCCGATGACCATGAGCATTGCGAGAGCCGCCGTTCATTACGGGGAAGAGCCCTGTCTAAGCGGCGTTAGAGGAAGCGGCGCCGTCTTTTTTACCGGCTGCAATCTGCGCTGCGTTTACTGCCAGAATCATCGGATAAGCGGCGGCGACGGCGGAACAAGGGTAAGCGTAAAAAAGCTGCAGACGATCCTCTTAAGGCTCGAGGATGAAGGGGTGCACAACATCGATCTGGTCACCCCGTCGCATTATACGCCTCTTGTGGCGGAAGCGCTTGCCGGGATAAAGCTCGGTATCCCCGTGATCTGGAATTCCTCCGCCTATGAACGGCCGGAGGTCCTTAGGCAGCTCGAAGGTCTGGTCCAGATCTATCTGCCGGATTATAAATATGCCGACGACGCATTAGCAAGAGAGCTTTCTGCTGCGCCGGATTACCGGGAGCGTGCCCTTTCTGCCATCCGCGAGATGTACCGCCAGACCGGAAGCTTCGTAGTAGGAACAGACGGGCTTCTTTCCTCCGGCGTCATCGTCCGGCACCTCATCCTGCCCGGACATCCCGAAAACACGCTTCGCGTGATCGATTCCTTTGAGGACGAGCTTCCCTGGAGAGGCATGATGTTTTCCCTGCTTGCGCAGTATACCCCGGTCAGAGCCCTTGTTGACACGCCCGCCTTTCGGGCGCACCCGGAGCTGTGCCGGACCGTTTCTCCGGATGAATATCAACGGATCCTCGACTATCTTGATTTTTCGCCGATAGAGGAGGGCTATATTCAGGATCTATCTTCCGCCTCCGAGGAAGCGATCCCCGAATTCGACGGGACCGGCGTAAATTAGCCGCACTGCTGTTAACGGTATAGCTGAGATCATAATGCCGATCATAATGCCTGATTTTCTATTTTACAAAGAGGGCTTGCATTTTCAGATATCTGTGCTATGATATAGAAAATTCCTATTTACGGAGGCTCTACCATGAACAAAAAAGAACTTATTTCTGCTGTTGCAGAAAAAGCTGAAGTTTCCAAAAAAGAAGCGGAAGCCGTTGTTAAGGCGACCTTTGACACCATTACCTCTGCGATGGCCGCCGGCGACAAGGTTCAGCTGATCGGCTTCGGCACCTTTGAGACCCGTGCCCGGGCTGCCCGCAAAGGCAAAAATCCCCGTACCGGCGAAGCCGTCAAGATCAAGGCCTGCAACGTTCCCGCTTTCAAAGCTGGCGCCGGCCTGAAGGAAGCTGTCAACGAAAAGAAAGCCAGCAAGAAAAAATAATTTGCCTTACATAGGCCTTTTCTCCTTGGATCGTGCCCAAGCCGGAATTTTCCGTCTTTCAAGTACCACAGGTCAAGGAGAAAGCGCCCCTTCCGTTTAACCGGATCGCTAAGGCTAAAAGGGATGCCGCACGAATGCCGCATCCCTTTTTTATTCTCCCTGTTCATCCGCCCCGAAGGCAGAAGCTTAAATCACTTAAGGACAAACTCCGCATGAAGTGAGCGGTCCATCGGATCCAGGATCCGAATGACATGGGCCGCGCCGGTCCTTCCGTAGGTCACGATCACCTGTCCCGTCCCCGGCTTGATCTCTTTCTTATAGACCGAATCGAGGCTCATCAGGCTTTCCGGCGAGAGCTCCTCGGGAAGCACCTCCCGCACCATATCCAGATAGGCGGTATTGTGCACATGGCCGTTTTCATCGATCATCGCCTTAAGGACCGGATAACGGATCTCATTCAACACATCCGGCACCTCCCTTGCGGGCTTCAGGAACGATTCTCCGGGAAAGACCTCCCTGTCCGGCTCCTGCTGATAGGGCTCCATGATCTCCGGCGTCAGGCGCATAAGCGTCATCGTTCGGTCATCCAGCACTGCCCAGCTCGAGGTCGCCCGGACGAGCTCCTTCCCCTCTCTGTCAAAGATCTGATAATCTCGATACGCCTGCAC
>JAZRYN010000185.1:0-7065 GCA_045600745.1 Lachnospiraceae bacterium | reverse complement strand
CTTGTGTGCAAGAGTAAAGTCTACATTTCCGAGACTAAGTTCTACATTGGATTGGAAGTGTAGAAGTTACAATTAAAATTTAGGTACGGCGGAAAATCACGGAGCTGCCCTTGACAAAGCGGGGATTTGTGCTAAGATACGCATGTACCCTCAAATATCGCAAAGCTTTGAGGAGAAAAGTAAGACGTGTCTGCCCGTCCAGAGAGAAGCGCGAAAGCTGGAAGCGCTTTACGGGCCGCCGTCCGAAGACCGGCTCCGAGCGGCCCCAATCCGGCCCGGCAGGCTCCGTTATCAGCCAAGTTAAGAGTCCCGGACAGCCTGCGCTTTTTCATGACGCGAAGTGTCCCATGCGGGCAGAGCCTACCGGGAAAGCGGGGTGGAACCGCGGATCAGAAGATTCGTCCCTTTTATATCACAGGATATAAGAGGGATTTTCTGTTTTCAGGAGGAAGGAAATGAAGATTACCTTGAAAGACGGCTCGGTCAGAAGCTACGACCGCCCCATGAGCGCGATAGAAATCGCGTGCGACATCAGTGAAGGGCTCGGAAGGATGGCCTGCCTTGCCTGCATTAACGGTGAAGATAAAGACCTGCGCACCGTCATCGACAAGGATGCGGAGCTCAGTCTCTACACGGTTCGGGATCCCGAGGGCCTTGCGGCTCTCCGCCATACCGCAAGCCATGTTATGGCGCAGGCGATCAAGCATCTGTATCCGTCGGCAAAGCTTGCCATCGGCCCGTCGATCGCGGAGGGCTTTTACTATGATATCGATTTTGCCGAGCCGATTTCCGCAGAAGATCTGCCGAAGATCGAAGAGGAAATGAAAAAGATCATTAAGGAAGATCTGCCGCTTGAGCGCTATGAGCTGCCGAGAGAGGAGGCAATTGCCTGGGCACAGTCCGTGCAGGAACCGTATAAGGTCGAGCTGATCCGCGATCTGCCGGAGGATGCGGCCATCAGCTTTTACAAACAGGGCGATTTTACCGACCTTTGCGCAGGTCCGCATCTGATGAGCACCGGTAAGGTCGGCAAGGCCTACAAGCTCTTAAATCTGGCCGGCGCTTACTGGCGCGGCAGCGAAAAGAACAAGATGCTGACCCGCATCTATGCGACCGCCTTTGCTAAAAAGGATGAGCTGGAGGAGTATCTGCAGAAGTTAGAGGAGGCAAAAAAGCGTGACCACAGAAAGCTCGGCAGGGAGCTCGGCCTTTTTATGACCGACGATCTGGTGGGCAAGGGCATGCCGATGTTCCTGCCGAAGGGCTACACGGTATGGCGGATACTGGAGAATTATATCCGTGATAAGGAGCTGAAACAGGGCTATCAGCACGTGCTGACGCCGTGTATCGGAACGGTCGACCTCTACAAGACCTCCGGCCATTGGGATCATTATCAGAAAAATATGTTCCCGCCCATGGAGGTGGAGGATGAGGTCTATGTGCTGCGGCCCATGAACTGCCCTCACCATATGCGGATCTATGCCAATCAGCCCCATTCCTACCGGAATCTGCCTGTCCGCATCGGTGAGATCGCTCACGATTTTCGCTATGAGGCCTCCGGAACCCTAAAGGGCATCGAACGCGGCCGCCATTTCTGCCAGAACGACGCGCATCTGTTCGTGACGCCCGAACAGATCAAGGATGAGTTCGGGAAGGTCGTAGATCTGATCTTCGATACCTATAAGGATTTCGGTATCAAAGACTATCGCTGCGTCCTGTCGCTGCGTGACCCGGCAGACAAGGAAAAATACCACGATGACGACGAGATGTGGAACACCGCCGAAAATGCGCTTCGTGAAGTGCTTAACGAGCTGAAGCTCGATTATACCGAGGAGATCGGAGAAGCGGCCTTTTATGGTCCGAAGCTGGACGTCAACGTAAAGCCGGCAGTCGGTGCGGAATATACGCTGTCGACCTGCCAGCTCGACTTCTGCCTGCCGGCGAAGTTCGGTCTGGTCTACATCGACAAGGACAATCAGGAACGCACGCCGGTGGTCATTCACCGGGCGATTCTTGGCTCGCTCGACCGCTTTATGGCCTATCTGATCGAGGAGACCATGGGCAACTTCCCGCTCTGGCTTGCTCCGGTACAGGTCAAGGTCCTTCCGATCTCGGATAAGTTCATGGATTACGCAGAGGAGATCTATTCGGCACTTGAAAATGCCGGGATCCGTACCGAGCTTGACCGCCGCGGCGAGAAGATCGGCTATAAGATCCGCGAGGCCCAGCAGCAGAAGGTGCCGTACATGGTCATTGTCGGACAGAAGGAATGCGAAAGCGGCATGCTTTCGATCAGGACACGCGCCGGAGAGGAGACTCATGATGTGGCCCGCGCCGATTTCCTGAACCGGCTGCAGGAAGAGATCCGCAGCAAGCAGTAAAAACTGAAAATCGTATAAAATGTACAGATATGGCGGGATTGCTTTGCATTTCCCGCCATTTGTGATAATATAAGAATATATTCTGGAAAAGGAGTGCGACGATGAGAGCAGTGTTTTTAGGGGCGACCCATGAAGTGACCGGTTCCCTCAGCTATTTGGAGGCCGGCGGACATAAATTTCTGGTTGACTGCGGAATGGAACAGGGAAAGGACATCTTTGTCAATCAGGACATTCCGGTTCAGGCATCCGAGATCGAGGCGGTCTTCCTGACCCACGCCCATGTAGACCATTCCGGGAATCTGCCGCTTTTGTACAAGAGGGGATTCCGGGGAAATATCTATGCGACAGAGGCAACGACCAATCTTTGCGCGATCATGCTGCTTGACTGCGCGGGGATCCAGGAGCAGGAAGCCGAGTGGAAAAACCGTAAGGGAAAACGTGCCGGCCTTGAAGCCAGCGAGCCGATCTATACCACGGAGGATGCGATCGCGACCACGAAGCTGTTTATCCCGGTCGCGTATGACAAGCGGATCCAGGTGGAGGAAAATTGCGAGATCTGTTTCCGAAGCGTCGGTCATCTTCTGGGCGCCTCGACCGTTGAGATCTGGCTGACGGAGGACGGACAGACGAGGAAGATCGCCTTCTCCGGCGACGTCGGCAACCCGGGCAGGCCGCTGATCCCCGATCCTAAGCCGATCGAGGATGCGGACTATGTGGTCATCGAGTCGACCTACGGAACGAGACTTCACCCTCATTCCTCCGGAAAGCGGGCCTATATCGATCAGCTGGCGGAGGTCCTTGACCGGACCTTCAAGCGCGGCGGGAATGTTGTGATCCCTTCCTTTGCGGTCGGCAGGACGCAGGAACTGCTGTTCTTCCTCCGCGAGATCAAAAATGCCGGTATGGTAAAGAGCCTGCCGAATTTCCGCGTGTTTGTGGATAGCCCGCTTGCCGTGGAAGCAACGAACGTCTTCCTGCAGACGCCGAAGGACTATTTCTCCGATGAAGCCAGAACGCTTTTAGAGCAGGGCATCAACCCGATCTTTTTCGACGGCCTGAACGTTTCCGTCAGCACGGATGAATCCGTGGCCATTAACTTTGACCCTGACCCGAAGGTCATCCTGTCGGCCAGCGGCATGTGCGAGGCAGGGCGGATCAGACATCATCTGAAGCACAACCTGTGGAGGAGCGATTCGACGATCCTTTTCGCCGGGTATCAGACAGAGGGGACGCTCGGCCGTGCGCTGCAGGACGGTGCGCCTTCCGTCAAGCTTTTCGGCGAGGACATCGCGGTAAAGGCTGAGATCGCAACGCTTGAGGGAACCAGCGGACATGCGGACAAGGACGATCTGACGGCGTGGCTTGCCGGCATGAAGAAGAAGCCGGCCATGGTATTTGTTAATCATGGCGAGGCGGATTCGGTGGATGATTTCTCCGAGCATCTGAAGGAGCTCGGCTACACGGTCACCGCCCCTTACAGCGGGACGGAATTCGACCTGCTGAGCGGCGAGGTCACGCGGATGACGGAGGGAGAGCCGGTGAAGCAGTCCGCCGGTTCCGTAAAGAATACAGGAGTTTACGGCTCGCTGAGAGATTCGGTACACAAATTGGAAAAACTGGTGCTGTCCATGCAGGATCGCAGCAACAAGGAGATCGAAAAAATGACCGCGGATATCCTGCGGCTTGCGGAAAGCTACAAAGAGCAGGATGATCCGAAAAAGAAAGCCGACCGGTCATGAACCGAAGCTATGACAGGGAAATGCAGCAGATCCTGAAGAAACTGAGCGCGGAGGAGACCCCTCCGCGCCTGCTTCTTCATTCCTGCTGTGCGCCCTGCAGCACAGTGTGTCTGGAACGCCTGTCCGAGTATTTCTCGGTCACCGTTTATTATGCGAATCCCAATATCTACCCGGAAAAGGAATACCTGTTCCGCAAACAGGAGCAGATCGCCTTTATCGGGCGCTTTCCTTTCCGCAACCCCGTCAGCTTCCTGGACGCCGATTACGATACGGCTAGCTTTTATGAAGCGGTGAAGGGGCACGAAGGGGACCCCGAGAGGGGAGAGCGGTGCAGGATATGCTACCGCCTCAGGCTCTCCCGCACGGCAGACGCCGCGGCGGCAGGGGGATTTGCATGGATGGCGACAACGCTGACGCTGAGCCCGCTCAAGGATACCGAGGCACTGAACCGCATCGGGGAGGAAGAGGCTGCGCGGGCAGGCGTGAAATGGCTGCCGTCGGATTTCAAAAAAAGAAACGGATTTCTCCGTTCCTGTGAGATCACGGCTGAATACGGCATGTACCGCCAGGATTACTGTGGCTGTGTTTATTCGCTCAGAGACAGTGGCAGGAGGACGGCAGCGCCGTAGCGGCATGCCTTGCTCAGTCCTTCAGCAGCTCGTCCATAACAAGAGAATAGACCTTCTGACTGGCGCTCTGCCAGTTGCCGCAGACCGACCTTGCCTGTTCCTCGTCCGGAACGGAGAGGGACAGACGCATCAGTGTGCTTTTGCCTTCACGGATCTCGCAGCTTACCTCATAGTCGGTAGACTGCGGGATCTTTTGATAGTCGGCGGTAATTCCCATCTCGTTGCGCAGACGCATATTGTTTTCGCTGATAAATTGGTGAATATCGGTCTTGACCGGGTCGGGGATATCCTTTCCGAAATAGCCGAGCGCTTCTTCCCCTTCTTTGGTGATTTCACAGCGATCCTGGCTGCGGATGGTCGATGACTTGATGAGGTGAGCATCAAAAAGCTCGCCGATGACCTGCTGCAGCGAAAGGTAATTGGTATATTCCTTTGAGAGAAAAAAATCGGAGATCTGTTCATTGCTGAGCGGGAGATTTGCCTGACGCAGCATATAAAGAACCATGAGCTTATACAGAACCTGGGGATCGTTGATCATATCTTGCCCTCGCCTTCTTTATTCGTGATAAGCTTAACAAATATTTTGCTTTTTTGCAAGAAAAACGCTTGCATTTTCATTTCCCTATGTTATTCTATTTATTGAGATAAGGCACGTTCATCAAGTTTTTCCTAAATGAAACACCTCTCGCCTTCCTCATTTCTTGTATTTTTCCCGAAGCATGAAAGGTTTAGGGCGGTTTGACCGTCTGTTAAGGAGTGTTATATGAGCATTGTGATCGAAGACCAAGCTCTTCCTACCCTGAAGGAATGGGCTAAATTGCTTGGCATTAAGGGCACCAGTACGTTTCGCAAGCCTCAGATGATCGAGCTGATGAATAAAGTCGGCGCAGAGCGGATAGAAAAGGCACTGCGTCTTGCCGGGGCTTATCCCGGTGAAGAAGCAGCCCCGGCAGAAACGGCAGCTGACGCGAAGATAGAGGAAGCGCCCGCGTCACGGGAAAAGGCTGAGCCTTTGGAGAAGCCGGCGGTACGTGAGCCGGCAGCGCCGAGGGAAGCCGCTGCAGCGCAGGAGCAGACCTCTGCCTCGACGCAGGAGCCGATGGTCGGAGGAAGACCCCGCTCCCGCTGGACCAGCATATCCAAGAATTTCAGCAAGCCGGAGGCCGCGTCCGCCGGTGCGGAAGCCGCTGAGATCAAGGCCCGTACGCTGGCAAGACCGATCAATGATGCCCCTGATGACAACAGTGAGATCTCGGAACCGGAAGAGGGAACGGCGGCAAAACCGCGCAGGATCGGAGAAGGCACATATAACACCGATCAGAACAGCCGCTATACCGGAAGAGGCGGTTTCGGAACGTATTCGGCCTCTTACCTTGCGCAGGCAGAGAAACCGGATAACTTCGAAAGAAGTGAGCAGTCCGGCGCGTCGAACCGTGCCAATACGGAATATGCTTCCTCCTCGCGTTCTTCGGGGCGCTTCGGAGCAGGAAAAGAGAACAAACAGGACATTTCGGCACTTCTTTCTTTGCGGAAAGAAACGGACGGCGATGCTCCGGCAGCTCCGTCTGTCCGCAGAGAAAAAAGCGACTATTCTCAGACTGCGCTCGTTCCCCGCGGGGAGCTCCGCGACTATGGACAGCCTGTGGCGCCTGTCCGAAAGGAGGCACGCGAAGAGCCGCTTCCGACAGGTATTCCGACCGGGGAACCGGCTCACGGCATTCTTGAGGTCCTTCCGGACGGATTTGGCTTTATCCGGAGCGAAAACTATATGCCGGGGGACAATGACATTTATGTTTCTCCCTCGCAGATCCACCGTTTTTCTCTGAAAACAGGGGACGTCATCCACGGCGTTACCAAGGCAAAAACGGGCATGGAAAAGTTTGCGGCGCTGCTTTATATCGAGTCGATCAATGATGAATCGCCGGAAAATGCGGCAAAGCGGACCAAGTTTGAAGACCTGACCCCGATCTTCCCCAATGAGCGGATCCATCTGGAGACCGTGCCGGAAGCCAGAGCTATGCGCATCATGGACCTGATGGCGCCGATCGGGAAGGGCCAGCGCGGGATGATCGTATCACCGCCTAAGGCCGGCAAGACGACGCTGCTTAAGGATGTTGCGGTGGCGGTCACCCGGAATCATCCGGATATCCACATTCTGATCCTGCTGATCGACGAGAGGCCGGAGGAGGTCACGGATATCAAGGAATCGATCGCCGGAGATAATGTCGAGGTCATCTACTCGACCTTCGATGAGCTGCCGGAGCATCATAAGAGGGCGGCAGAAATGGTCCTCGGCAGGGCCCAGCGCCTTGTGGA
>JAZRYN010000184.1:0-5998 GCA_045600745.1 Lachnospiraceae bacterium | reverse complement strand
AACCGTCTCTCGATGACGTCCGCCTTTATCCTGCTGACGGTTGCGCTGACCTCGGCCGATTTTCGTGTGGGCGAAGTCACCGTCGGTTTCTCCTCTCTTCTTACCTGCATGATGCTCGGAACGGTATTTTGCAATATCTGCCCCCTCTCCGAGGATATCATGAAGCGCTCGGATTCCTGGTCAAGCCCTCTTCTTGCCGCCTTCTTTGTCTTAAGCGGCGCCGCCTTACGGCTCGAGGTCTTCCGAGAGGGGATCCTGGTCTTGATCGGCATCGTCTATATCCTGTCCCGCTCTGCCGGCAAATACTTCGGCGCCCGCATTGCCGCAAAAGCAAGCGGCTGTTCGGATAATGTGGTAAAAAATCTCGGCATCACCCTTTTGCCTCAGGCAGGCGTTGCTCTCGGGATGTGCGTGACCGCTCAGGAGCTTGGCGCCGACGGAGCACTTATCCGCAACATTGTGCTGTTCGCCGTTCTGATCTATGAGATGATCGGGCCGCTGTTGACCAAGAAGGCCCTTATCCGCTCCGGTGATATCCGCGAAATGCCTCCGGAAGTCAAGCACAGGCGTGAAATAAAGCTGGAAGCCGCAGACAAAAAGCCTCTTTCCGTCAAAAAGAAAGATCGCCGCTGATAAGCAGGCCAAACTTAAACGCACCCCGCCGAGAAGGATATCCTTTCCTTTTCAGCGGGGTACGTTGTAAAACGTCGGCAGAGATAGACCGTTCCGTTTCTTATCATTCATTTTGCCGATCGTTCAATACTGGCAAGGCTTACTTTTCATCCCAGTTGTGATAGACGTTCTGAACATCGTCATCATCATCCAGGAAGTCTAAAATGCGGTTGATGTTCTTGATGTCCGCCTCATCCGTAAGCTCGACCCAGGTCTGCGGAATCATCGTCACATCCGCGGATATGATCGGCAGCTCATTTTTCTGTATCTCCTGCAGGACGGCGTCAAAATCAGCGGGGTCGGTGATCACCTCATAGCTGTCCTCTTCATCGTTAAAATCCTCGGCTCCGGCGTCGATGGCGAGCATCATCAGTTCATCCGCATCCATTTCCAGGTCTTCTTTATCGATAACGATCAGACCCTTTTCATCAAACATAAAGGACACGCAGCCCTGAGTCCCGACGCTTCCCTGCCCCTTGGTAAAGGCGTTCCGGACGTTGGAAGCGGTGCGGTTTTTATTGTCCGTCAGTGTTTCGACAATAATTGCCGTGCCCTTGGGGCCGTAGCCTTCATACGTGGCACGGACGTACTGTGCCGTATTGCCTTCACCTGCCGCCTTTTTAATGCTGCGGTCGATCGTATCGTTCGGCATGTTGTTGGCCTTTGCCTTGGCAATCAACGTCGCCAGCTTGCTGTTGTTGTTCGGGTCGGGACCGCCTTCCTTGACCGCGACCGCTATCTCACGGCCGAAGCGGGTAAAGACCTTTCCCTTTGCCGCATCGTTTTTTTCTTTTTTGTGCTTGATATTTGAGAATTTTGAATGTCCTGACATCGTGATAATCTCCTTTTTATTCTAACTTCTTTCGTTATAGTAGACCTTCGGGACCCTGCGGCGGGACAGCCCGCAAATGATCTCATAGGACAGTACGCCGCTTCTCTCCTGCAGCTCCTTGACCGTGATCTCCTCATCGCCGTCACGACCGATCAGCGTGACCTCATCACCGACCGAGACGCCGGGGATATCACTGACATCCACCATCATCTGGTCCATGCAGATCCGGCCTCTGATCGGTGCGCGTTTTCCGCGGATCAGAACCTCTCCCTTATCGGAAAGCGCCCGGCTGTAGCCGTCCGCATAGCCGACCGGGATAGTCGCGATACGGCGTGGCAAAGGTGCTACGTAGGTATAACCGTAGCTCACCCCCGTACCTGCAGGGATCTCCCTGACACAGCTCACATGGCTTTTCAGCTCCATGGTGCTGCTAAGCGGAACCGGCTGATCCATCTCATCGGAAGGATAAAAGCCGTAAGCCGCAATGCCGAGTCGGATCATATCCAGCGCGGCTTCCGGCATGACCAGCGACGCAGCACTGTTAGCCGCGTGGCAGATCGGCACGGTCAAGCCCTTTGCCCGCAGCAGCTGAATAAAGTTCTGGAAAAGTATAAACTGGCGGTAAGCATCGGAAAGGTCCGGCGAATCCGCCTTGGCAAAGTGGGTAAAAAGTCCCTCGACTTCGATCCCCGGCAAACGGCTGATCCTGACCATGGTCTCCGCGGCTTCGTCACCTGCGGCAAAGCCGAGACGGCTCATTCCCGTATCCAGCGAAAAATGGACCCTGGCCGGTTTATTCATGGCTTCGGCAACGGAGCTGAGCAGCAGGGCGTCTTCTTCATTGAAGAGATTGATGCGGACGTCCATCCGGATCATTTCCTCATAGTCCTCCGGCCAGGTGTAGCCGAGGATCAGGATCGGCTTATGCAATCCTGCCGCGCGAAGCTGCATGGCCTCAAATGAAGTCGAGACCGCATAAAAATCGACCAGATCCTCCACCGCCCGGGCAACATCCTCTGCCCCGAAGCCATAACCGTCCGCCTTCATGACCATGCAAAGCTTCGTGCCCGGAGCAAGACGTTCCATGATCGCTTTCAGGTTATCTCTGATCTTATCCAGATACACATTCATATGAATGCGCTGCAAATATCTCATCTTATTTCCTCTATCGAATCATCCAGCAAAAAATGCCTCTGCGCCGCCGGAAAAGGGCGGCTTAAAAGCATTAATTATGCTTCAGGCGGTAAGTTAACTGCATCAGGCTGTCGGAAAGATGAACATTTTCCACATAGGCGTCTCCCGGCAGCTCGAGATCCAGATGGGCGAAGTTCCAGAAGCCCCGTACACCATTGTTATACAGGGTCTGTGCCACGGCAAGCGCCGCCGTTTTCGGGATCGTCAAAACAGCAATGTCCACGCGGTTGTTTTTCAGATATTCCGGCAGTTCTTCCATCGGATAAACAGGAAGCCCGCGCACCTGACTGACGGTATGAGCCGTATCCACATCAAAAAGCGCCCGGATGAACAGACCGCGATTTTCAAAGTTGGCGTAACCTGCCAGAGCCCGGCCAAGGTTTCCGGCTCCGATCACAATAATATCGTGTGATTGGTCGAGGCCCAGGATAACGCCGATCTCATGGATCAGGTTGTCAACATTGTAACCGTAGCCCTGCTGACCGAAACCGCCGAAAAGATTCAGATCCTGTCTGATCTGTGAGGCAGTGACCTTCATTTGTGCGGATAACTCATGAGAAGATATGCGAACAACGCCTCTTGCCCGCATCTCGGTCAGATAGCGCATATAACGCGGCAAGCGCTTGATTACTGCCTGAGAGATTGCGCGATTCTCCATTCTCTTTCCATCCTTTCAGAAATGCCTTATTAGTATAGTACGGAAAGAAAACACTGTCAATCCTTTAACAATTTCTCGTTCGGCGTCTTGTCAAGAATGCACTTTTGGATTATAGTACAAAAGACATAACGGAGGATCATTATGCTGCTTGCCTGCCGCGAACTGAGTAAGACCTTTGTTGCCGTCCCCATTTTATCGGGCGGTTATTTTCATATCAACGAAAAAGAAAAGGCGGCGATCGTCGGGATCAACGGCGCCGGGAAAACGACTCTGCTTAACCTGATCACCGGACAGCTTTCGCCGGACAGCGGCGAGGTCGTTTTCACGAAAGGGAAACGGATGGGCTACCTGACCCAGCATCAGGGATTTGAGTCCGGAAGAAGCATTTACGACGAAATTGCTTCCGCAAAGGCCTCCGTGTTTGCCATGGAGGAGGAGCTGCGCCGCCTTGAGCAGAGCATGAAGGCCCTTTCCGGCGATGAACTGGAAAATGCCATGGAGCGCTACAGCCGGCTTTCCCACGATTATGAAGCCGAAAACGGTTATGCGCTGCGCAGTGAGATCACCGGCATCCTCAAAGGCCTCGGCTTTAACGAATCGGAATTTTCCCGTCCGGCAGACGTACTTTCGGGCGGTGAAAAGACCCGCGTCGCGTTAGGAAGGCTTCTTCTCTCCCGCCCCGATCTCATCCTCCTCGACGAGCCGACCAATCACCTTGACATTGCGTCCGTAGCCTGGCTTGAAGGATATTTGAAGGATTATCCGGGCGCCGTGATCGTCGTTTCGCACGACCGTTATTTTCTCGACCGCATAGTGACCAAGGTGATCGAGGTGGAAAACGGCAGGGTCAGCATGTTCGACGGCAGCTACTCGGTTTATGCGGAGAAAAAACAGCAGCTTCGGGCCATCCGCCTTCAAGCATGGAAAAACCAGCAGCAGGAGATCCGGCATCAGGAGGAGGTCATCGCCAAGCTGAGATCCTTTAACCGCGAAAAATCGATCAAGCGTGCGGAAAGCCGCGAGAAAATGCTGGATAAGATCGAGCGAATCGAAAAGCCCGGAGAAATACGGGATGCCATGCGACTTGCCTACGAGCCGCACGAGATCAGCGGCGAGGACGTCCTTGAGGTCAGCGAGCTTTCCAAACGATTCGGGAACAAAGATCTCTTTTCCGGGCTTTCCCTCAGTATAAAGCGCGGTGAGCATGTCGCTCTCATCGGCGAAAACGGTACCGGGAAGTCAACGCTCTTAAAGATCATCAACGGGCTTCTCCTCCCCGACAGCGGTTCTGTGCGCCTCGGGGCCAGAGTCCGAATCGGATATTACGATCAGGAGCAGCAGGTGCTGCAGGACGACAACAGCCTTTTTGACGAGCTCCGCCAGGCCTATCCCGGCATGAATGATTCCGAGGTACGCGGCACGCTTGCGGCATTTCTCTTCACGGGAGATGACGTCTTTAAGCTCGTACGGGATCTTTCGGGCGGTGAACGGGGAAGGCTCTCTCTGGCAAAGCTGATGCTTTCTCCCTGCAATTTTCTGATCCTTGACGAGCCGACCAATCATCTCGACATCACGTCAAGAGAGATCCTTGAGGATGCGCTGTCCCGTTATTCCGGCACGGTGCTCACCGTCTCGCACGATCGCTATTTTCTGAACCGTGTTGCCACAAGAGTTCTCTCTCTGGAGGACGGGCGCCTGTTTTCTTCCGCCGGCAATTACGACGATTATCTGTCCGAATATGCCAAGCGGAAGGAGCTGGCGGCCCAGGGCGAGCTTCCTTCCTCCGGCGAAGCAGCCTCGGGCGCCGCTCCTTCCGGCCTGTCCGAATCCGCGCGGGAACGCAAGATCAAAAAAGAAGCCGATGCGCAGCGGCGCCGCCGGGAAAATGAATTAAAGAAGACCGAAGACCGCATCGAGGCGCTTGAAGGCAGGTGCCGCGACATTGACGGGCTTTTTGCCGACGAAAGCATTGCCCGGGACCTTTCCCGGGTAACGGAGCTGAGCCGGGAAAAAGACGGGCTTCAGGAAGAGCTTTCCCTGCTGTATCAAAAATGGGAGGAGCTAACGCTTTAACAGCCGCTTTCTGCGGCTTTCCAGCCATGCGTCGGCAGCCTTAAGCTTTTCCGGTATCCCCAGCCGGTCAAAAAGGCCTATTCTCAGCAGATCGAGCATGGTGCACACGGCATAGACGAAAAGAGACCAAAGCAGCATGCCGGCCGCAAGCAGCAGAAGGCTGTCCGTCTGCCAGAGCTTAAGTCCGGACGGCAGGCTCCAGGTGATATGCTTCCAGGGGATCGTATGAACATGGATCACAAAAACCGCCAGCACGGTTGGCGAAAGCAGCCTGATGATTCCCTTTGTCCGATCCGGTCTCATCTTTGAAAAGGCGACTACCAGTCCGACCGCCGAAAGCAGTGTCAGCGGTGAGATATAGTCCATCCAATCCTTATTGTCCGTCAGATAAATAATCATGAAAACGGCGAAGACGGTGACTCCGAACAGGAGAAGACCCGGAAGCGCCGTTTTTATGCGGTCAACGATACGACTTCTGGCAAGTGCGGCGCCGAACAGATACAGAAGCAAGAGCCATTTCCAGTTATAGCCCTGCTGCATCCCGAAGGAACGGCCAAGGACCGTTGCCA
>JAZRYN010000183.1:0-14243 GCA_045600745.1 Lachnospiraceae bacterium | reverse complement strand
ATCGGCATGTGAGGGCGTCGGCATTTTCGGTATATCCGCGAGTATCGTAAGGACTGGATAACAACCTGCTTCTCAGCGGGAAGCTCAACAGCTGCCTTGCCGAGTTAAACGAGCAGGCGGAAGATATGTTCTTTCGACTGGCAGTGCAGCTCGCCGAGAAGGATGGCATTACCGAAACGCTCAAAGCGGAAGATCAGATGCTTTGGGTGCAGCGAATGAATGCAATACGGAAAACGGCGGCAGAGATCATCAATAACGATCTGATTATCGCATAACGGACACGGCGAGGGGAGAAATCCCAGCCGCTATTTTATCAAAAGTCCTGTTTCGCATTTTTGGCATTTAATCGATTTTGCGAAATAGACGCGGCATACTATTTTTCAATGCCTTTCGGCTATTTTAAGGCACTTAGACATTACTTTTATGGGCGTCCGGGAAACGCCTTTCCCGCTAAAATCAAAAAGACACCGGCAGTTAACCGATGTCTTTTATGCTCAAGACAAATCCAAATGTGTGTTTTACAAAAAACACGGTGTTCGGATCTGAACCATTTAGTGGAGCATAGGGGATTCGAACCCCTGACCTCCACACTGCCAGTGTGGCGCGCTCCCAGCTGCGCTAATGCCCCAGACGAGGGATATTGTAACACAGCACAGAAAAAATGCAAGTACTTTTTTCAGAAAATGTAAAAGGCGGAGGAAAAGAAAAAAACGGGAGTATGATTCTATGACCCCGCCATTATTCGTTTCAGGCAGCCGCGGCTTTAGTCGTTCCCGTACCGCGCCCTGATCTCCGCGGCATAATGGGCAAAGCAGGTTTTTCCGCCCTCTTTTTCCAGCCTGTTCAGATATTCCTCCGCCGTTTTCCGGTCATGCCTTAACCATGCGTTCTCAGCAGCCGTGCGGCAGATCTCAAGTCTCCGCAGATTAAACTGCGCACCGGAGAGCAGGCTTTTCAGACGGTTTTGATCAGCCGCTTTGCCTTCGGCAATATTTATCCGTGCCTTCCGAAGCTCCAGCACCGGTTTCAGGTTCCCGGCCAGCGCCTTGTTGCTCACCAGCGAAACAGAAATCACCTTTTCCAGCTTCGCTGCCTCCTCCTTTGCCTCCGCCAGCTCATGCATATCCAGCAGGCAGGCCAGCCTGCCGCTGTGATAGAGTCCGCTGAGCGCCGGCTTTTCGGCGGATTCCAGGTCACGCACCCCGTCAAAGCCTTCATCCAGGATCCCGAGAGCGGTTTCCGGCTCTCCTGCCGCCAGATATCCGTCAGCCAGATAGGAAGCCGTAACGGCATGATCGCGGGTTCCTTTTTTAATTCTGTCCGGCACGGCCTTATAGCTGTCGATGAATTTCTGCGGGTCCAGCTCCATATGGAGAAAGCCCAGCCGTTTCGTGTTCTCCACCGAAGCCGTCAGATTGCCCAACAGGCGCGAAAGGAAATAGCCGACCGCAAGCATCAGGACCGTTGCCACGACAGGGATATAGATCGGATAGCCCCGTTTCAGGTCATGAATCCAGAGAAATCCAATGATCAAGACAGCTGCGGCTCTGACGCCCCAGCAGGTATACAGGCTTTTTTTGTAGGCACTGATCATATTTTTGCCTCCCCTTACTTTGAAATATTGTAGAGGACAGCCGTTCATTTGGCAAGCGGATTTCTTTCCTATCCTCCCTCTGGATTTTTATCCTCCGCAGCAATTTTGGGCTTCCCTTTTCACTTTATAAAGTTTATAATAAATTTACAAATTAATGCAGGATCCGCTGATCCTGCTATCAAGAATGAAGAGGAGGTTCTTCAATGCAAACGTTCTTTCTTTTTGCGCTGATCATCTTGTCTGTCGTCCTGATGATCCTTGCTATCTCCAAGCTGAAGATGCATCCCTTTATCGTCATGACCCTGATCGCTCTGATCGTCGGACTTGTCTGGGGTCTTGCCTATCCTGAATCGGAGCTGACGCCGGCCAAGGTCATCGATACCGTTAACAGCGGCTTCGGCAGCATCATGACGAGCATCGGTATCGTCATTCTCTGCGGAACCATCATCGGGACGATTCTGGAAAAGACCGGTGCGGCGCTTACCATGGCGAACGCCATCTTAAAGCTTGTCGGTGAGAAAAACAGCGTCGTTGCCATGGGCGCCATGGGCTATATCACCGGTATCCCCGTATTCTGCGATTCCGGATTCGTCGTCCTTTCTCCGATCAGCCGCGCTCTTGCTCAGCAGTCCAATATTTCCCTTGCTGTGATGGCAACGGCACTTTCCGGCGGTCTTTATGCGACGCACTGCCTGGTTCCCCCGACGCCCGGTCCGATCGCCATGGCCGGTACTCTCGGCGCCGACCTCGGCCTGACCATCCTGATCGGTCTGCTGTTTTCCATTCCCGGCGTGATCGTTGCGATCATCTGGGCAAAAAAAGTCTCCTCCAAGATCGATATTCCGGCGAACTCGGAATATACGCTGGATGAGCTGAAAGCCAAATACGGCCAGCTTCCCGGAACCTTCCACAGCTTCTCTCCGATCCTGCTGCCCATCGTCCTCATCGCGTTAGCTTCGATCGCTTCCTTCCCGTCCTACCCGTTCGGTGAAGGGACCTTCTACACGATCGTTACCTTTATCGGTAAACCCGTTGTCGCTCTGTTAGGCGGTGTTTTCCTTGCTCTTTCCCTGATTCCGAAGTCGGAAAAGAAAAACACTCTTGAATGGGTCACGAAGGGCGTTACGGATTCCGCAGCCATCCTTGCCATTACCGGCGCAGGCGGCGCATTCGGTGCGATCCTGAAGCTTCTGCCTATCGCCGATTCCGTCGGCGGCCTTGTCAATACCGGCATCGGCGTTTTTATCCCCTTCATTATCGCCTGCATCCTGAAGCTTGCCATGGGCGCCTCCACGGTTGCCATGATCACCACCGCTTCCATGATGGCCCCCTTAATGGAGTCCATGGGCTTCACCTCCCCGGTAGCCAAGGTGCTTGTCGTTCTGGCCATCGGCGCCGGTTCCATGGTCGCCTCCCATGCCAACGACTCGTATTTCTGGGTGGTTTCTCAGTTCTCCGATATGAAGACGGATGAAGCCTATAAGTGCCAGACCGGTATGACCGCTGCCATGGGTATCACCATGATCGTGCTGATCTTTATCGTATCTCTGTTTGTACATTGACAGAATATACCGTATAATCCATGTCATGGTATGCGTCCGCGGCATTTCCGCGGGCGCATTTTTCGAAAAACACCCCAAAAGGAGCTTGCGATATGACATTAAGACAAGATGCTGATACCATCATTCATGCGGCGTTAAATGCCGCTCAGCCGGATACTGCCGTGCGCAAGGCCCTTTCTCGGGCCGAGTTCGGCAGCGGAAGGCTGGTGCTCATCGCTGCCGGAAAGGCTGCATGGAAAATGGCAAAGGCCGCCTACGATGAACTCGGCGGGCGCATAGACCGCGGCGTAGTCGTGGCCAAATACGATCATGTCATGGGGCCGATCGGCGATCTGGCACTGTTTGAGGCCGGTCATCCTGTTCCGGACGAAAACTCCTACAAAGCCACGGAAGCCGCCATTGCGGCCGTTTCCGGCCTGACCGAAAATGATACCGTGCTTTTTCTTCTCTCCGGCGGCGGTTCGGCGCTCTTTGAAAAGCCGCTGATCCCACTTCCCGACCTTGACCGGCTGACGCATGAGCTTCTTGCCTGCGGCGCCGAGATCACGGAAATGAACACTGTCCGCAAGCGTTTTTCTGCCGTCAAGGGCGGAAAATTTGCCATGATCGCTTACCCGGCCAAGGTTTTTTCCGTCATTTTATCCGATATTATCGGCGATCCGCTCGATATGATCGCTTCCGGTCCCGCCTATCCGGATTCTTCGACCATGGAACAGGCTCAGGCAATCGCCGGACGCTATCATCTGACCCTGACCGACCAGATGAAGGCGCTTCTGATGGTGGAAACACCGAAATCGCTTCCGAACGTTGAAACACATGTTACCGGTTCGGTTAAGCAGCTCTGTCTCGCAGCGGAAAAGGCCTGCACGGAGCTCGGCTATAAGCCGTTCACCCTGACGGCAAGCCTTTCCTGCACCGCAAGAGATGCCGGTGAATTTCTCGCCAATATCGCCCAGTATCATCGGGACAGCAACGAGTCCTTAGCTTTTATTGCCGGCGGCGAAACGATCGTTCATCTGACCGGTCATGGTCTCGGCGGACGCAATCAGGAGCTCGCTCTTGCCGCAGCTCCCGGCATTGCCGGTCTTGAAGAGACCGCCGTCTTCTCTCTCGGCTCGGACGGGACCGACGGCCCCACCGACGCTGCCGGCGCCTACGTCGACCAGACTTCCTTTACCGCGCTTGAGGAAAGGGGGATCAAAGTCTATGAGGTCCTGCAGGAAAACGATGCGTATCACGCGCTGCAGAAAATTAACGGGCTGATCATGACCGGTCCCACCGGAACCAATGTCAACGACCTGTCCGTCCTGCTGATAAGGCGTTAGCTTCCCGCCGTTTTGTCCTCGCTGCAGCGTGTCCGCAGCGGGCAGTCCTTTCATTTCAGGCATAAAAAGTGCAGCAGGCAGAGGCCGTTCTCCGCTTGCTGCACTTCTTTGACCGGGCAGAGATCTGCCCTTCTTTTAATCCCGATAGAAATTCCGGATATACGCCTCCACGTCCTCTCTGGTTCCGCAGAAGGGTCCCGGCGTTTCCATTTTCAAAGAGACCAATGCCGCCGCAAAAAGCAGCGCCTCCGGCACGCTCCGGTGCAGTCTTTCGGTCAGATAACCCGCAAACGTCGTGTCTCCGCGGCCGGTCCTGCCGACAAAGGAACGTGACCTGATCGGGCAGGTATAGAACTCGCCGCCGTCATAGGCAAGGACTTCCGTGTTGTGCGTGATCACGACTTCCTTCGCTCCCCAGGCATGAAGCAGGCGTGCCGCCTCCCGGCGGTCCGTCAGGCCTGTCAGGATCTCCGCTTCTGCCGCATCGGTCTTTAGAAAGTCGATGCAGGGAAGGTACTCCTTCTTTTCCGCCCAGTCGTGAAAGGTCATGCTGCCGTCCGGCTCGCCCCGGCGAAGCAGGCACTGAACATCCACCGCCACCTTACCGTGCTCTGCGGCCTTTGCAAACACATCATTTTCAAAATCCCCGACCACAAGTCCGGCGAAGTGATAGATCTTCGTTTCCACAGGCGGCAGATCTTCAAAACGGATCGGATCGCAGCAGGAGATCAAATGGCATTCCCGGCGCTCCTTGTCCTCCGTAAAATACTTATTCCGGATAGATGTCGGCGCAGCAGAGGGCCGCCAATAAACATCCGCCGGAGCATCGGCAAATGCCGCATAAACATCCACGTCCGGGCTGGTTTTCGTAAATACGGCCGTCCGCGCGCCGATATTGGCGGCAGCATAGCCGGACTGAACCACAGCTCCGCCTGTCAGGCGCGTCTCCGTGCCTCGGCAGTCAATCATAATATCCAAAGACACCGGGCCCACGATCAGCGTGTCATAGCTTTTCTTTTTCATCGCTCTCCTCTGCCGCCGCTTATTTCAGGACACGCACGCTTCGATCTTCCAGCGTGACATACACATCATTCCCCTCCGCAAATCGCTCCGTCAGCTGCGGGTTGTAGGTTTCGATAATCACCGGCGTATTTCCGATTTCGACTTCGTATTCGATTTTTGAGCCATAATAGGTCGCACGCGTCACACGGCCGCTGAACTGGCCTCCTTCCGAAGAGAGACGGGCGCCTTCCGGACGGAAACACAGGCAGCAGGAGCCGTCCTTTTCGACCTCCTTCATGACGCCGGGGTTCGGCAGAGTGATCTTCCGGTCATAGACCTGCACGACTGCGGCTCCCTCCTCGCTTCTTCCCTCGTATCGGCCTTCCACAAAATTGGCTTTCCCGATAAAGTTCGCAACGAACCGGTTTTCGGGCTGCTCATAGATCTCGGTGGGAGACCCCTCCTGCATAATTGAACCGTTTTTCATGATAACAACCCTGTCCGAAATCGCCATAGCTTCGGATTGGTCATGCGTCACGTACAGTGAGGTGATACCGAGACGCTTCTGCAGTGCACGCAGGTCATCTCTCATGGTTTCACGGAGCTTCGCATCCAGATTGGACAGCGGTTCGTCAAACAGCAGGACCGAAGGCTCAATCACGACAGCCCGGGCAAGGGCGACTCGCTGCTGCTGACCTCCTGACAGCTGGTTCGGAAAGCGGCGCTCCATCCCGCGCAGCTGCATCATTTCAATGACGGCATCCGTGCGGCTCACCACCTCCTTCTGCGGGCATCTGGCCACGCGCAAGCCGTAGGCAATGTTTTCATAAATATTCATGTGCGGAAACAGCGCGTAGCTTTGAAACACCATTGAAATGCCGCGCTTATTCGGCGGTACCTTCGCCACGTCACGGTCTCCGATCAGGATACTCCCGCTTGTCGGAGTCTCAAAACCGGAAATCATGCGGAGCGTGGTGGATTTTCCGCAGCCGGACGGGCCTAAAAGCGTTACCATCTCACCATGATTGATGTGAAGATCGATATGATCCACCGCCGTGAAATCTTTGCCGGTATCCGGCTGGCGGAATACTTTTGTGATCTGCTTCAAAATGACTTCTGAGCTTTTCCTGCCATAAGCTTCGGCTTCTGCATTCTTGGCCATGTCATGTTCCCTCCTGTTTCTGATTGGCTGCGCTCTCCTTGGGAATCCGGGACTTTGGTGAAAGCAAGGCTTTGATCAATCCGTCGAATATCCCGATAAAGACCAGCAGAATTGCGACCATCATCATCACAAACGCGGCTGCCTGCCCGTATTTTGCCTGATCAAACAGCGTATAGATCTTGCTGGTAATCACGTTCCAACGGGGCGACACCAGGAAGATTACGGCACTGACGGCGGTTATGGCCTTCACGAACGAATAAACCAGTCCGGAGAAAAACGCGTTGCTCAGCATCGGCAGCGTTATGTGCCGGAATGAATAGCCGCTGTTCGCCCCCAGAATCGCCGACGCCTCTTCAATGGAATTATCGATCTGCAGGAGCGTTGTCGTCCCGGATTCGATGGCGACCGGCATGTTGCGGAACACAAAGACGATCACAAGAATAGCTGCCGTTCCAGTCAGCACCAGCGGTTTGGTGTTAAAGCCGAGAATGTAGGAAATACCGAGTACCGTTCCGGGGACCGCAAACATCAGAACGGACGCTACCTCGATAAATGTCTTGCCGTAGTAATGGCGCTTTGCCGTGATATAAGCGATAACCATGCCAAGGAAGCCGCCGAGCAGCGCCGAAATGACCGCTAACAGCATGGAGGTCTTCAGAGAATCAAGGCCATAGGAAAGCGCCCTTTCGTATTGCTGCAGCGTAAGCGAGAAATCGTAGCCCCAGGTTTTGACAAAGGAGGCAACAAGCACGGTTCCGTAAAGCAGAATAACAACACCGGCAATGATCATGCAGAATATGAACAGCGGCCATTTGACACCGGGATCATCAATCATCCTTCTGGCCTGTGTCGGCTTGCCGGTGACGGTAACAAAGCTCTTGCGGTTGACCCAGTATTTATTTAGCAGATAAGCGACTACCGCGGGGATCAGCAGAAACAGCGACAGTGCCGCTCCCTTTCGCATATCGTAGCTTCCGGTGATGGTGGTGTAGATCTCAACCGAAAGCGTGGTAAAATCACCGCCGATGGTAGCCGGATTCGAAAAGTCCTCCAGCGAGGAGATAAACACCAGCAGGCAGCCGGAAATGATACCCGGCAGCGACAAGGGGAAGGTCACGCTCCAGAAGGTTTTCCATCTTCCCGCCCCCATATTGCAGGCGGCGTCCTCCACCGAAGCGTCAATGGAGGACAGAATGCCTGACAGTGTCAAATACGCAATCGGAAAGAAGGATATGCACTGGACCACGATCAGGGCAGGCGCTCCGTACACATTGTTTCGTTCAATGCCCAGCAGCGTGTTGGTGATCAGTCCCTGTTTTCCGAACAGAAAGATCATGGACAATGACAGCACGAACGGCGGCGATAAGATCGGCAGTGTTGCGATGGTCTTCAGAAAGCCCTTACACGGCGCATTGGTGCGGGTGACGGTATAGGCAAAGATATAGCCGATGAGCGTTGAAACCACCGCAACAAGCAGCCCCAGCCCGAGCGTCCTGCCCGTAGTTGACAGATATCGGGAGCTGGTTACGATGCTGACAAAGTTTTCAAAGGAGACCCGGCCGTCTCCGCTGCTGAAGCTGAAAGCAAAAATGCGGATAAGCGGGTAGATCACGAATAGAAGGAGGAGCAAAATAACGATTACGACCGTGGCCGCAAGGATGGGCTGACGCAGAATCATCATGGTTTCGCTGCGTCTTTTCTCACGTGCAAGGTTGTGCCCGCTCCTCCCTGCTTCTTTTGGCATGGAATACCTCCTCCATGATAAAATCGATAAGGGGGCACCGTCCCTGCCTGAGGGAAAGGCCCCCTTCAATCATTGGCTGAGCTTTAGCCGGTGAAGCCCGGCTCTGCATCATTATTTGTCCGGCGCAGCAATAATCATCTCTTCAAACTTGCCGCAAAGATCCGTCTTGTTTTCTGCCGCCCACATCGCATCATAATCAATGCAGTTGACAGAATCAAGCGTTACCAGACCTTCTGCGACCTTCGCCTTTGAATTGGTCGGAACACGGAAGGAATTGTTCTCCGCGTACAGATCCTGGCCCTCAGTGCCACAAATCCAGTCGATAAATTTCTTTGCGTTCTCGGTCTCCTCCGACGGACCTCCCTTGATCAGGGCTGCTGCACCGACCTCATAGCCCGTTCCGTCCTTCGGGAAGGACAGCTCGATCGGAAAGCCTTCCGCCGTAGGCTGCAGGCCGTCATGAGAGAACGTGATGGCGACAGCCGCCTCACCCTGAGCAACCGCATTGGGCGCAGCAGAGCCGGATTTCGTGTACTGAACCATGTTCTTCGTAAGTTTTTGGACGTATTCGAACGCTTTATCCTCTCCCATCATTTGAACAAGCGTGGCTAAAACCGTATAAGCCGTTCCGGAAGTGGAAGGATGCGCCATGATGATTTCATTCTCGTACTTCGGATCCAGCAGGTCTTCCCAGCTTGTCGGATAGTCGTAGCCGTTCTTCGCAAACCAGTCCTTGTTGCATGCAAAGGCAATGCAGCCGACATAAATCGGGTTCCAGGTACCGGTCGCATCCTTCAGATTGTCGGGTGTCTCAGACAGCACCGGCGTCTGGTACGGGTCCAGAAGGCCCTGATTGACCGCAGCGATGTAGTTATCCGTGGAGCCCCCCAGCATCAGAGACGCCTGAGGATTATCCTTCTCTGCGGCTACGCGGGTAAGCATTTCCCCCGCAGACAGACGGATATAGTTGCACTTAATTCCCGTCTGCTCTTCGAATTTCTTGAAGTAGTATTCTACTTCTGCTTCCGGAAAAGCCGTATAAACGGTTACGGAACCACTGCCTTTTGTCTCGTTCTGTTCACCGCAGCCCGCCAGCATACCGGCAGTCATAACAAGGGCAAGCAGCAGCGCGGCAAAGCGTTTCATGCTCTTCATGTTACCTCTCCTCTTTCTTCTTTTTTTACGGCCGGGCATATCAAACCCGATCAAACTGACAGATTCATTTTATACAGGCCGCCGGTTTTTGTCAAGACCGATAGGAAGCACAGGGAAAAGCTGCGTTTTACTCAAATTTTCCGGATCGCGTGCATAATATAATGGCGATGAGATTTAATCGGTTCCTTCTCCCGAAGCAGGCGTTTTCTTTTCCGCAGAGGAATGATCAAGGTGCAGCTCCTGCGGATGCCAGTGAGAAAAGGCGGCCGTCTCATGCGCCGCACAGATCACGAGGCCGTCCCTCATGACCCGCATGATCAGCGCCGCCGCCTTGTCCTGCATCGCTTTGTCCAGGCCGTTGAGCGGTTCGTCCATCAGCAAAATATCCGGCTTTCCGCACAGTGCGCGGGCAATCGCCGTGCGCCTGCGCATCCCGCCGGAAAGAGAATCCGGGTAAGCCGTTTCTTCCTTTTCAAGCCCCAGTTCCCGTAAAAGTTCCCTTGCTGAAGCGATATCTCCGGCTTCAAGCCTGACATTATCAAGCACGTTTTTCCAGGGCAGCAGCCGGTCCTCCTGAAAGACCATCCGCAGACGGCCTGTTTCCGTTACCGCTATCCGGCCGCTGTCCGGCTCTTCCAGTCCGGCGGCGAGCCGAAGCAGCGTCGTTTTCCCGATCCCGGAAGGCCCGGTCAGCAGATAGAGGCCTTTCTTGAATGAAAAAGAAAGATCCCGTAAGACCGGCTTTTCTCCAAAACACTTAGACACATGCACAAAGTCGATCATGCCGCCCTCCTTCCCCGTGCATTAAGCCTTTGTACCAGTCCCGCGAGCAGGTGTTCCAGGCACATGCTGATGATGATCACACAAAATGTCCAGGCAAGCATCTCCGGCGTTTCCAGGTAGATTTTTGCCCGGTACAGCATGCCCCCGACCGAAAGCGGCGGCGCGGCAAGGACCTCTGCGGCGATTCCCGCCTTCCAGGCTAAGCCCATCGCCGTTACGGCTGACGGAAGAAAATAGCCGAGGAGCGAGGGCAGATAGATCTCCCGGCTTCTCCAGGACGCAGACAGCTCAAAGATCCTCGCCATTTCCAGCAGCTCCCGGTCTGTTTCTTCGAGTCCCTTTACGCAGGACGCCCAGATAAGCGGGCAGACCATAATGCCGGCAATAATGACCGGAATACTGCCGTTGGAGGCAAAAAAGAGTAGCAGGATGATAAAGGAAGCCACCGGCGTTGCCTTAAGCACGCTCATGAGCGGCCCGATCAGTGCCGCGGCGGCGCGGCTTGCATGGGTAAGCACCGCAAGTCCCGTGCCAAGCAGCACGCCTGCCAGATATCCGGCAAGGATCCGCAAAAAGGAACAACCTATCGAGGACCAAAAGTTCCCCGTTCCCATCAGCTTCAGCAAAACACCGAAGACTTCAAGCGGCGGAGAAAGAACCACGCTCTGTCTTACAAAAGACGCCAAAAGCTGCCAGACCGACAGCCAAAAAATGGCGGAAAGTCCGGCAGCAAGCCATTTCTTTCCCTTCCGGGAACGATCAACCGACGTAGTAGAATGCTTCATCAGGCAGTTTTCCGCCTACCGCGGCAGGGTCAAAGTCAAAAAGGATCTGATAAAACGGCGCGATCTGCGTGCGCATTTCCTCTGCTGTGACGAAGCAGAGCTTAGCGTTTGGCAGCGCCTTCTTGGCCACCTCAGCCTTCGGGATGATGGCAAAGCGCTCACAAAGCGCTGCGGCTTCGTCGGCGTTTGACGGCTCATTCATATAGGCTACGGATGCTTCATATTCCTGCATAAAATTCGCCACAGCCTCCGGATGCTCCTCGGCAAAGGTCTTTCGTACCACCACACAGCCCATGGAAAGCATGCAGCCGGGCTTTCCGCATTTTTCGACGGCCCTGTCCCATTCCTCCGTCAGATCCAGGGCAACCGTCAGGCCTTCCACCTTGCTTAACGCCGCCGTGACTTTCGGTTCCGGAAGAACGGCGATCTGCGCCTTTCCGGAGGCGATCGCCGCGATCACCGCATCGTGCTCCGCCTCGTAGATGACGTTGACCTCATCCTTCAGTCCGAAGGCCTCCAATATATAGTTCAGCACATATTCCGGCACGGCCGCCTGCCCCGAGGAATACACCGTTTTCCCTCTCAGATCCTCGACCGAGGAAATGTTTTCCCCCGGTGCCGTCAGCAGATAGAGCACGCCGAGCGTATTTAAAGCAAGAAGCCTGACTTCGCCGTTTGTCTTTTGGTACAGCATCGCCGCCAGATTGGTCGGCACCGCCGCAATATCGAGCTCTCCGCCGATCAGCTTCGGCAGCACATCGGTCGGCGCGTTAAAAAGCGTATGCTCATAGTCATTAAGGCTGCTGCCCGCTTCGTTTTCGGCAAGAAGCCCGGCTGCGCCCATGCCGGTCGGGCCGGCAAGAAGGCCGAAACGCACCTTCGTTTTTTCCGGAGCGGAGATCTCCGTCTCCTGCGTCCGGCTCTCCTCCCCGGAGGTATCCTCCTGCGTCAGGCTCTCCCCGACGGAGGCGGCAGAGGCAGCCGTTTCGTCACTTTCCCGTTCCCGGCTGCCGCAGGCCGAAAGGCACAGCAGGACAGCCAGCATCAAGCTGATTGCTTTTCGCATCTCAATTCTCCTCAAATGAAATTTTTAGTGCCATTTCGTCAAGGATGACGATTTTCCCCTCCTCCCGGCGGATCAGGCCTCTTTGCTCAAGAGCCGCAAGTCCCCGGTAGAAGGTCGCCCGGCTCATGTCAAGCGTAGTGGCTGCACGACTGGCATTGAGGCGGAAGCAGTTACCCTTTTCCTTTGAAAGCTCATACAGAAATCCGGCTGCGCGGTCAGCGGGATCGGCTCCGGCGCAGCGGCTGATCACTCCGCTCAGGAAGCGTATCCGGGAAGACAGAAAACCGATATAGTTCTCCGCAAAAGCCGCGTCTGCACGCAAAGCCTCGCGAACCGCCTCCCGCGGAAAAAGCTGAACCTCGAGCCGGCTGGAAGCGGTGATATCCGATTCCATGGACTCATTATCGCCGAAGAGTGTGGAGACCCCGGTCACGTCTCCCGGAACGAACATCCTCAGCGGCATCTTGCCCTTCCTTGCCTCCGCTTTTCCTTTCAGGATCAGGATCAGATCATTGTTCGGCCCCCCTCTCTTCAGAAGGACGCCGCCCTTTTCTATCTGCAGCCTCCGGCTTCCGTCGTGCGAAAGCATAAGGTTCAGCGTGTCCCGGCTCACGCCGGCAAATAATGATGTATTCTGTAAGATCCATTCACACTCGTTCATAATCACCTCAGGCCTTTGGTCAGCATTTTTGTTTCATTTGCGACATTTTCAGAGTATAAAGCAAGTTTTGTTTTTTGTCAAGCAGTTTAGGCTGACGAAACTTTTTTGATTTTTTATTCCGAATGCTCTTGACGAAGACCATTCATTTTGATAGATTATTTTTACGATATTATCGTTGTAATTCAAATCGTCCGAAATGCTGACGATGGTAAATAACTCTAAAGGTGAGGTGTTTTTATGAGCAGACTCAGTATCAGAACACGAAGTCAGGCTCAGGAGCTGGTCGATACCATGTACGCCGGAATGGAGCGCCGTATTGCGGCAAGCCCTTCCGGTCTGTGTCCCATTGATATCACCTTAAGCTTCCTGAACCTCTGCCACGCCCAGTCCTGCGGCAAATGTACGCCCTGCCGCATCGGTCTCGGCCAGCTGTCTTCTCTTCTCCGTCAGGTTCTCGACGGAGAGGCCACCGAGGAAACGCTTTCTCAGATCAAAGCGACCGCGGAGAACATAAAAGACAGCGCAGACTGTGCAATCGGCTTCAATGCCGCGACGCTCGTCCTGAACGGCATGGCCGGCTTTGAGGATGATTTCCGGGAGCACATTCTGCATCACCAGTGTCTGGCTTCGCACCGGAACTCCGTGCCGTGCATCACACTCTGCCCGGCAGGCGTCGATGTTCCCGGCTACATTTCTCTGATCGCGGACGGTCGCCCGGAAGACGCCGTCAGGCTGATTCGTAAAGACAATCCCTTCCCGACCGCCTGCGCCTATATCTGCGAGCATCCCTGCGAGACCCGCTGCCGGCGCAGCATGATCGACGATCCGATCAATATCCGCGGACTGAAAAAATTTGCGGTAAATCAGGCCGGAAATGTGCCGAATCCGCCCTGTGCGGAAAGCACCGGCAAGAAGGTCGCCATCATCGGCGGCGGCCCCAGCGGGCTGTCTGCCGCTTACTATTTACAGCTGATGGGACATCAGGCGGAGGTTTTTGAAAAGCGCCAGCGCCTGGGCGGCATGCTCCGCTACGGCATCCCCAGCTACCGTTTCCCCAGAGAAAAGCTGGATCAGGAGATCGACTCCATCCTGTCGACCGGCGTTAAAGCGCACACCGGCGTCGATATCGGCAAGGAGATCACGATGGAGCAGCTGAAAAATGATTTCGATGCTCTTTATATCGCCATCGGGGCGCAGAATGACCGCAAGGCCGGCATTCCCGGTGAGGAATACGGTCATGTCATTTCCGCCGTCGAGCTGCTTCGCGGCATCGGTGACTATCAGATGCCCGATTTCAGAGGCAAAAAGGTCGTCGTGATCGGCGGCGGCAACGTGGCGATGGACGTGAACCGTTCTTCTCTTCGCCTCGGTGGGGAAAAGGTCACCTGTGTCTACCGCCGCCCC
>JAZRYN010000182.1:0-6232 GCA_045600745.1 Lachnospiraceae bacterium | reverse complement strand
CAAGACTTTCTCCTTCGTGACCAAGACTCCGCCCGCCGCCGTCCTTATCAAGAAGGCCTGCGGTATCGAGAGCGGTTCAGGCGTTCCCAACAAGACCAAGGTCGCGACCATCAAGCGCGAAGAGGTCCGCAAGATCGCCGAACAGAAGATGCCCGACTTAAATGCCGGCAGCATTGAAGCCGCGACCAGCATGATCGCAGGCACTGCCCGCAGCATGGGTATCGTGGTCGAGGATTAAGGAGGCGCGGCATGAAGAGAAGCAAAAAGTATCTGGAAGCAGTAAGCAAATACGACCGCACTCAGGTCTATGATCCTCAGGAAGCGCTTGGCCTCGCCAAGAATCTTGCCTCCGCCAAATTCGATGAGACCGTTGAGGTCCATGTCCGTACCGGCTGCGACGGCCGTCATGCCGATCAGCAGATCCGCGGCGCCGTGGTGCTGCCGAACGGAACCGGTAAGACGGTCCGCGTCCTTGTGTTCGCCAAGGGCCTGAAGGCCGATGAAGCCCAGGCTGCCGGCGCCGATTACGTCGGAGCCGAGGAGCTGATCCCGAAGATCCAGAACGAAGGCTGGCTTGATTTCGACGTGGTCGTCGCTACCCCCGATATGATGGGCGTGGTCGGCAGACTCGGCCGTGTCCTCGGCCCGAAGGGCCTGATGCCCAACCCGAAGGCCGGTACCGTCACGATGGATGTGACCCGTGCCCTTCAGGAGATCAAAGCCGGTAAGATCGAGTACCGTCTCGACAAGGCTAACATTATCCATGTTCCGCTCGGAAAGGTCTCATTTACCGAGGATCAGCTGACCGAGAACTTCAACGCCGTGATGGGCGCCATCATCAAGGCCCGCCCCGCTGCTTTGAAGGGGACGTTCTTAAAGAGCGTCGTCGTGAGCTCTACCATGGGCCCCGGCATCAAGATCAACACCGTGAAGCTGCTGAACATGTAAAAGAAATGGTCGGCAGACAATAAAATCACTTGACTTCCGCAGCTTGCTGTGGTAGTAAATATGCGTAACCGCTGCCGAAGACAGCAGGTACGTCCCGCGGACGGGCTCGTTCGCAGGGGCGTGTAAGCGAAAGCGCCTGCCGAGGAAGAGGAAGATGTGAATCTATCCGATCCTCCGTGCCTTTGCCGGAGGATCTTCATTTTCTGAAAGGAAGCAGCGGGGTGCCAACTTGGCAGGGACCGGAACCTTATGGCGACGGCGGCCTGCCGCCGAAAAAGGAGGAAACCCACATGTCTAAAGGTGAACAGCTGAAAGCACCGATCGTCAAAGAGATCTCGGAGCTGCTTTCTGATGCCACCGCAGCGGTTCTTGTGGACTACAAGGGCATTACCGTGGAGCAGGATACGAATCTTCGTAAAGAACTGCGCACGAACAATGTGACCTACCGTGTTTACAAAAACACGCTGCTGCATCGTGCCGTGAAGGACACCGTATTCGAGCCGTTAAGCGAGAATCTGTCCGGACGCACCGCCATCGCTGTAGCCAAGGGCGACGCCACCGCACCTGCCCGCATTATTGCGAACTTCGACAAGAAGGGCGAAATGGTTGCTCTTAAGGCCGGCGTCATTGAAGGGACGTACTACGGCCCCGACAAGATCAATGCGGTCGCAACGATCCCGAGCCGCGAGATCCTGCTGGGCAGACTGCTCGGCAGCATGAAGTCCCCGATCACGAACTTCGCCCGCGTGCTGAAACAGATCGCCGAAAAACAGGAAGCCTGAGGCTTCCCAACGATGATGCGGCATGAGGCCGCACGGGCATTGCCCACAAAAAAATCTGGAGGATGATTATCATGGCAAAACTTACCACTGCTGAATTTATTGAAGCACTCAAGGAACTCTCCGTGCTGGAACTGAACGAACTGGTTCAGGCCTGCGAAGCCGAATTCGGCGTATCTGCCGCTGCGGGCGTTGTTGTCGCTGCCGCTGCCGGCCCTGCCGAGGAAGCCGAAGAGAAGAGCGAATTCGACGTCGAGCTGACCGAAGTCGGCGCTGAGAGAATGGCCGTCCTGAAGGCCCTGCGTGCCCTGACCGGCGCCGGCCTCAAGGAAGTCAAGGATATGCTTGACGGCGCTCCCGCGGTGATCAAGGCCGGTGCTTCCAAGGAGGAAGCCGAGAACTTCAAGGCCGAGCTGGAGAAGGCCGGAGCAAAGGTCACTTTGAAATAATTCGGTATCTATGGAAAAACGGAGCCCCCGGGCTCCGTTTTTTGTGTGCCGAAACGGGTATCCGGGTAAAATTTTCTTTACGGGAAAATGGCGGAAAACACTTGCTTTTTCCGTCCCCTTCGGCTAAGATAGGAAAGAACATAAATCTTTAAGCCTGGTACAGAGAGACCGGCAAGAGGCATGCCATACAGAACAGAGGCGGTGCGGAGCGCCTGCCCGAAGGAGGATGATCTTGCTGAACAGGCAGGGTCAGTTTTTTTGCCGGGATTTATGGAAATATTCATAATTGGGAGGCAATTCCTATGAACGAACAACAACCCATTTACAATGCTAAGGAGCTGGGGACCGGAAAAACGCTGGTGCTGGGGCTGCAGCATATGTTTGCCATGTTCGGGGCGACGGTCCTTGTGCCGATCCTTACAGGCCTTTCCGTCTCCACCACGCTGCTCTTTGCCGGTATTGCGACGCTGTTCATGCATTTGGTGACCGGCCGCAAGGTCCCGGTCTTTCTGGGTTCCTCTTTTGCCTTTATCAGCGGCTACAGCGCCGTGGTAGTGGCCGCGGAGAAATACGGCCTTTCGCAGAAGGAAGCTCTTCCCTATGCCTGCGTGGGCGTTGCGTGCGCCGGCCTGCTTTATCTGATCCTTGCGCTGATCTGCAAGGCCTACGGCAGCAAGAACGTGATGAAATTCTTCCCGCCCGTGGTCACCGGCCCGATCATCGTGGGCGTCGGCCTGCACCTTGCGCCCTCGGCCATCAACAACTGCGCGACCAACTGGTGGATCGCTCTCGTTGCCATTGTTGTTGTTATCGTCTGCAATATCTGGGGCAAGGGCATGATCAAGATCATTCCCATCCTGTTAGGCGTCATCGCCTCCTATCTGGCGGCGGCCGTCAGCGGCAACGTGGATTTCAGCGGAGTAAAGGAAGCGGCATGGATCGGTCTTCCCTTCCGGATGGAGGATACCGTGTTCGGCCTCTTCGCCAAGGGCGGCGTTCAGTATGACCTGTTGGTCACCGCGATCCTGATGATCGTTCCCATCGCTTTTGCGACCATGATGGAGCATGTGGGCGATATTTCCGCTATCGGCGGCACCATCGGCAAGGACCTGATCGCGGATCCCGGCCTGCATAAGACCCTGATCGGCGACGGTATCGGCACGGCGATCGCCTCTCTGTTCGGGGCTCCCGCCAATACGACCTACGGGGAAAACACCGGTGTTCTGGTATTGACCAAGGTCTTTGATCCGCTCGTCATCCGGCTTGCGGCCATTTACGCCATCGTTCTTTCCTTCTGCCCGAAGTTTGCCGCGCTGATCACGGCCATGCCTGCGGCCACCATCGGCGGTGTGTCCCTCATCCTTTACGGCATGATCGCGGCTGTCGGTATCCGCAACATGGTGGAGAACCACACCGATTTCCAGAAGAGCCGCAATGTCATTATCGCCGCTCTGATCATGGGCCTTACCATCGGCGTGGAATACAGCAAAGGCCAAACCATCAACTTCGGCAGCATCAGCCTTTCCGGTCTGGCCGTGGCCTCGATCGTCGGTATCGTGCTGAACGCCATCCTGCCGGGAGGCCGTGAGGAGTATATGCCAAACGAGGCGAACTCCGGTTCCCTGGGCAAGTATTGACGCCCTTGTGAAGCCGCCGTTTGCGCGGAACAGATGACAGGAAGGAGCCCGAAGGGCTCAGCTGCAGAACTGACAACCGACGATCCTTCGCCGATTGTCAGTTCGCATTTCTAAAAAGGAGTCAGATGAATAAATACAAATCGACATTAATGGATGAGGCGGCGATACACCGCGCCTTAAAACGTATCGCCCACGAGATACTGGAACGGAACAACGGAACCGAAAATGTCTGCCTGGTCGGCATCAAGCGCCGCGGCATCCCGCTTGCCATGCTGCTGGCGAACTATATCGAGTCGATCGAGGGCACAAGGGTGCCGGTCGGGGCGTTAGACATCACCTTTTACCGCGACGATCTGGTCAAAACGTCCGAAAGCCCTGTCGTACATCCCTCCGAGCTCGGCTTCAGCACGGAGGGAAAAAATGTAGTCCTTGTGGATGACGTCCTCTACACCGGCCGGACAGCGTCTGCCGCGTTAGATGCCCTGAAGAAATTCGGCCGTGCCGCAACGATTCAGCTGGCGGTCCTGGTGGACCGCGGCCACCGTGAGCTTCCGATCCGCGGCGATTATGTGGGCAAGAACGTGCCGACCAGCCGCTCGGAATTCATTTCCGTCAAGATCCCGCCCTACGATGAGGAAAATGCGGTCGAGCTCCACGAAATGCTGGAGGAATAAATAAAGAGCGCGGGGGCCGGAGAAGGCCCGGAAAAGAGCAGAGCGAAAAGCCTGCGGAAAAAGGCCGCGCCGCAGACGGTCTGGCAGGAAAGCTGCCGCGCGAAAAGGGGCTGCCTGAAAAGGCCCCCGAAAAGGCCCGAAATGACAGGAAAGGACTTGTCTTTTAGTCGCGCCGTGTTATACTGTATGCGTGAGAAGCCGGCCCGGCAGCAGAGATGCCGAACGGCATAAGGAGGAAGAGTAATGAAAGTTTTAGTAATCAACTGCGGGAGCTCGTCGTTAAAGTATCAGCTGATCGACAGCGAGACCGAAGCCGTCATGGCGAAGGGGCTCTGCGAACGCATCGGGATCGACGGTCGTCTGACTCATAAGCCTGCTTCCGGCGGCAAATACGAATATAATGATCCGCTGCCCACTCATGTCGAGGCCGTATCGGCAGTTTTAAGCAAGCTGACCGATCCCGAGGTCGGGGTGATCAAGGATCTGTCCGAGATCGGCGCGGTCGGCCACCGCATCGTGCACGGCGGCGAAAAATTTGCCGCGGCGACGCTTCTCACGGAGGAAGCTCTGAGCGAGATCGACAAATGCAGCGAACTGGCTCCGCTCCACAATCCCGCCAACCTGATCGGCATCCGCGCCTGCCAGAAGCTGATGCCCGGCGTGCCCATGGTCGGCGTATTCGATACCGCCTTCCATCAGACCATGCCGAAGAAGGCCTACCTCTACAGCATCCCTTACGATTACTATGAAAAATACAAGGTCCGCCGCTATGGCTTCCACGGGACCTCCCACAGCTATGTGTCCAAGCGTGCGGCGGAGATCCTGGGGAAGGACGTGAAGGAATTAAAGACCATCGTCTGCCACCTGGGCAACGGCGCCAGCCTTTCCGCCGTAAAGTACGGCGAATCCATCGATACCTCCATGGGCTTTACGCCTCTGGACGGCGTGAGCATGGGCACCCGCTCCGGCGGTCTTGACCCGGCCATTCTCGAATTCCTGAGCAAGAAGGAAGGACTGAGCATCGAGGAGCTTATGGTCATCCTGAACAAGCGCTCCGGTATGCTGGGCATTTCCGGTGTATCCTCCGACTTCCGCGATCTGGAAGCGGCGGCAAACGAAGGCAATCCGCGTGCGCAGACGGCATTAAATGTCTTTACCTACCGCGTCGCGAAGTTCATCGGCTACTACACCGCGGCAATGAACGGCGTGGATGTGATCTGCTTCACGGCAGGCATCGGGGAAAACGATTCCTCCGTCCGTGCGGAGATCCTGTCCTACCTCGGCTTTTTAGGCATCACGCTTGATGAAGAGGCCAACAGCAAGAGAGGCGAGGAATGCATTATTTCCACACCGGATTCCAAGGTGACGGTCATGGTCGTTCCGACCAATGAAGAGCTTGCCATTGCCCGCGAGACGGTGGCGATCGTGAACAAATAAGAAGGATAAGAGACTTGTGCGGGTCCGCGACTTAACGCCGCGGGCCCGTTTATTCTCAGCGAACGTTCGGAAAAGCGCTGCCGGACTCCGGATAAAAGACGGCGCGGAAGCCTTTCCGAAGAAGGGAAGAAATGGCATGAAAATTATTTTTATGGGAACGCCGGATTTTGCGGTGCCGGTGTTAGAGGCGCTGACAGACGCCGGTCATGAGGTGGTGCTTGCGGTCACGCAGCCGGATAAGGCCTCCGGCCGCAGCAAAACGCTCATGCCGCCGCCGGTGAAGGGCTGCGCCATGGCGCGCGGCATCC
>JAZRYN010000181.1:0-2592 GCA_045600745.1 Lachnospiraceae bacterium | reverse complement strand
ACCCAGCGCCAGCTTGGCGCCCTTCAGCAGGATCAGATTTCCTTCGCCGCTTACCATTTCGTCCGGAACGGCTCTGTAGCCTTCAATATCTTTCTCGAGCGTATTGATGCTTTCCTCAAGAGCCGCGATTTTGTTTTTTATTTCAGCAACCTCGCCCAAATAACTGACGTATTTATCTAGGAAACTCTGAGCCGCCGCGGTCGCATCATAATACGCCTCGCGCTTTGCTTTGGCCTCGGCCTGCTTTTTCTCGGCCTCCTCCCGCAGCGTCTTGGCCTCCTCCAGCAGATCCCTGACCGCCTCCTGCAGCTTCGCGGCGTCCTTTGTATTGCCCTCTGCCTCGGCGTCCTTTTTGACTGCCTCGGCTTCCTTTTGGGCTGCCTCCGCTTCCTTTATATCGGCCTTCGCCTGGGCTACCTCGGATTTATCTGCCCGCAGCGTCTTGGCCTCCTCCAGCAGTTTCTTGGCCTCCTCCCGCAGCTTATTGGCGTCCTTTGTATTGCTCGCTGCCTCGGTGCCCTTTTCGGCTGCCTCGGTGTCCTTTTTGACTGCCTCGGCGTCCTTTTTGACTGCCTCGGCGTCCTTTTTGACTGCCTCCGCTTTGTCCTCCTCGGCTTCATACGCCAGCAAATTTGCCTGGTCTCTGATGTGGTCGGCTGCGTCGACGATAGCCTGCTTCTCCTCGACGTGCTGCTCGTCAAACCACAAAAAAGTTTCCGCGGTATCTATTAAAGTCCAATTCCACAAGATCTCATCATTCAGTTCCCTGGCCTGCTCCTCAAGCACCGCGATCCATTCCTCTGCGATATCCTTCCGGTTTATCTTTGCCCCGCTGCACAGGATCTTTCCCGCAGCGTCGTTCACGTCCGGGGAACTCCGGACGCAGGCGTTTTCCTGCAGGATGATGGTGCCCCGGTTCTCAATATAGCCGTTATTATAGAAGGTGCCCTCGATGCTCAGCATTCCGCCCGGCTCGATGGTAAGCTTCTTTCCGTCCATCAGAACCACACCGTCGTCCACGTTCATCACCTGGCCTTCGGCAATGGTGTAGTCGTCCGTGATGGCGGAAAGATTGCGCTCCTCGCCCCAGTACATGATAAAGTTTCCGTACTCTTTCGCATTGGACGGCCAGCACCAGCCGACAAGATACTGATCTTTTTCCTTGAAGCAGGTGTCGGTTCCCGGAACGTTGTCAAAGATCCTGACCCGGCCTCCCGGGAGACCGTTGGCGCCGCTCCCGCCCAGTTCACTCGTATAGAGCGTCCAGAGGTCATACGAGTCTTTGATGCTTTTACTGTAAGAAACGGACGTTTTCGCGTCAAAATCAAAATCGTCGTAGCCGGTGATCATGCAGTTTGAATAGGGATAGAACCGCACCACCGGCGCATTGTTGTTATCGCCGTCCGTGCGACCGGTGACCTCCATTTCCCAGGAGGTCATTTTCTCCCAGGTGCGGAAAGTCATGATATCCGTGGAATTTCCGGCAAAGGGATTCGGCAGATTGGCGTCCCCGGTGGACCAGCCTCCGCTGCCGACAGCGTCCCAGTCAAGAAGACGGCCGCCCATATCGACTTGTGTTGAATAACCGCCGGTGGCATAACGGACCATATTGTTTGACTGCCACAGGATCAGCACGGGGCAGACGGTTCCCGCGGGCGGCAGGTCCTTCACAACGTTGACACGGTGCCAGTCGTAGGCGCGTATAGTGCCCGTTTTGGAGTCCGGCATCGGCACGCCGCCGTCGGTTTCGTCAGCCAATGCACCGGGGGGAAGCAGCCCCGCAGCGAGCGTTACGATGAGCAGCAGCGCAAAAACGCGGGAAATCCAGTATTTTGTTTTTCCGCCGGGTTCTCTCATAGAACGCTCCTTCTGCGGCGCGCTTCACGCTGCGGTCTGCAAATTATGATCGCTGTATGTTCTTTTTACTTTTTGGAAACGTCGGTGAAGACGATGCTGCCGCCGTTGGCAACGACCTCGCTGTTGACCCAGCGCTTCATGACGGGCATGAGCAGGTTCAGGGCAAGGATCAGAACGAAGATCAGCACGAAGCCGATGATGGCGTTCTTCAGATGGGCCTTTGCCTTCTCACGGTCCTGCGGCTCTTCCGCCTTGGCATACTTCACGCCGAGCAGCACGCAGTAAAGCGCGCCGACCGCGCCGACGATGGCGAGCAGCGGACCAAGCAGGCTGTTCAGCAGGCTGACGATGGGAGCGTAAACGCTCTCAAACATATCCCCTGCGGCAAATGCATTGACGGTCAGCAAAACGATGGCGACCATAATGACGCCGTGTTTTCTGCAGATGTTGGTTTCATTCAGCTTTTTCATAAAACTACTCCTCCGGTAATTTATTTTTTTATTTTCGTGCCGTTCATTACGGCAATCGATACGGTGTTGTGTCCCGGGCTTTGCGCCGCGGGTGCGGGGTCATCGGCTCAGCTGTCCCGTCGAGGGCGGCTCCGGTCCGGTCTTTTCCCTGCGCTTTTCCGGCGCATGCGCCGGTTTCTCCGCGGGCGATGGGGGCTCCCGGAAGCGGGAAAGGAATTCGCCGCTGTGCAGCTCCTGCAGCTGCTTCTCCGCAGGCAGGGCTGCC
>JAZRYN010000180.1:0-2510 GCA_045600745.1 Lachnospiraceae bacterium | reverse complement strand
CGTGATTGCTTTTTCCGATGACGGAAAAGGTGTGCAGTCCGATGAAATGATGCGTCAGGCAATGATAAAAGCCCGACAGCTCGGCAAAATGATTGCAGCCCATTGCGAAGTGAACGATCTGCTCCGCGGCGGCTATATCCACGACGGGAGTTACGCCCATGTGCACGGGCACCGCGGCATCTGCGCAGAAAGCGAATGGAAAATGATAGAGCGCGATCTTGCTCTTTCAAAAGAAACCGGCTGCAGTTATCACGTCTGCCATATTTCCTGCCGTGAGAGCGTTGAACTGATCCGCAGGGCAAAAAAAGACGGCGTAGACGTGAGCTGCGAGACCGCACCGCACTATCTGGTGCTGGATGAAACAGACCTGGAAGAAGACGGGAGATTCAAGATGAATCCGCCGCTGCGCAGCCCGGAGGATCGTCGGGCGCTGCTGGAGGGTCTGCTGGATGGCACGATCGACATGATCGCAACGGACCACGCGCCCCACAGCGCAGAAGAGAAATCCAAAGGATTGCAGGGAAGCGCGTTTGGAATCGTCGGACTGGAAACCGCTTTTCCCTTGCTTTACACCGAGCTTGTGATGAACAAGGTCATCCGTTTGGAGCGGCTGACGGAGCTTATGTGCGATGCGCCGCGCAAACGCTTTGGGATTCCCCGAAACGGTGACTGGTCTCTTTGGGAATTGTCCTCTATGCGCAGCATCAGCCCGGAGGATTTTCTCTCTATGGGAAAATCCACGCCTTTTGCGGGAAGAAACGTATATGGAACCTGTTATCTCACCGTCCATAACGGTGAAATCGTATATCAAAAATAAGGGAGATCGAATATCATGGCAAAAAGAACTGACATAAAAAAAGTGCTGATCATCGGTTCCGGCCCGATTGTGATCGGTCAGGCCGCAGAATTTGACTATGCCGGCACGCAGGCATGCCTGTCTTTGAAAGAGGAAGGCTATGAGGTGATTTTGTGCAACTCCAATCCGGCAACGATCATGACAGACACTCAGATCGCAGATAAAGTGTATATGGAGCCGCTGACGCTGGAATACATTGCAAAGATCCTGCGCTTTGAACGCCCTGATGCGATCGTTCCGGGAATCGGCGGTCAGACCGGTCTGAATCTCGCTATGCAGCTGGAGAAAAAAGGCGTTTTGAAGGAATGCGGCGTAGAGCTGCTGGGCACGCCGAGTGCCAGCATTGAACGCGCAGAGGACCGGGAGCTGTTTAAGAAAATGTGCCAGTCCATCGGAGAGCCGGTCATCCCTTCCGAAATAACATACAATATGGAAGAAGCCCGGAAAGCCGCGCAGGACATCGGTTATCCCGTGGTGCTTCGCCCTGCGTTCACTCTGGGCGGCACCGGCGGCGGCTTTGCCGAGAATCCGGAGGAGCTGGAAGAAATCGGCACCAATGCGTTCCGCCTTTCTCCCGTGCATCAGGTTTTGGTGGAAAAGAGCGTAAAGGGATACAAAGAAATCGAATTTGAAGTCATGCGTGACTCTAACGATACCGCCATCACCATCTGCGGTATGGAGAACGTGGACCCTGTCGGCGTGCACACCGGTGACTCCATTGTGGTTGCGCCGATCCTTTCTCTGAGCGAACAAGACAAAAAAATGCTCAATGACAGCGCCATCCGCATCATCCGGGAATTGAAGATTGAAGGCGGCTGCAACGTACAATTTGCCCTGAATCCGGAAAGCAGTGAATATTTCCTGATTGAGGTCAACCCCCGCGTTTCCCGTTCTTCCGCCCTTGCGTCCAAGGCCAGCGGCTATCCGATCGCCCGCGTAACGGCTAAGATTGCCCTGGGCATGGCATTGGAGGAGATCCCCGTGGCCGGCGGCACCGCAGCCATTGAGCCGGAGCTGAAATACTACGTTGCAAAATTCCCCCGGTTTCCTTTTGATAAATTCGCTTATGCCGTGACAACCCTTGGTACCCAGATGAAAGCCACCGGCGAAGTCATGGGCATCGGTTCTAATCTGGAAGAGTGCTTCCTCAAATCCGTCCGTTCGCTGGAAACCGGCGTCTGTCATTTTTATCAGGCCAAGTTCTCCGAAACCTCGGACGAGGAGCTCTTTGCACATATCTCGGAATTCCGCGATGACAACGTGTTTGCGATCACGGAATTGCTGCGGCGCGGCGTCACTGTGGAAAAGCTGCATCAGCTTACCATGATCACGGAGCTGTTCCTGAATTCGCTGAAAAAAATCGTTTCCATGGAGCAGGCGCTGAAAGATAACGTCAATTCGCTCTCCGTTTTGAAGGCAGCGAAAGAGATGGGCTTCTCTGACAGATATATCGCGCAGCTTTGGAATCTTTCCGAAATCGAGGTCTATGAAAAGCGCAGACGGGAAGGGATCGTTCCCGTATTCCGTATGGTTGACACGCTTCACACGGGAGCCTATATCCCTTATCTGTACTCCTCTTACAGCGGAGAGAATGACTCCCGGCTGACGGATAAAAAGAAGATCGTCGTCCTCGGCGCCGGCCCGATCCGCATCG
>JAZRYN010000179.1:0-3962 GCA_045600745.1 Lachnospiraceae bacterium | reverse complement strand
CCAATAATATAAACCATTTCCCCAAAAAAGAAAATCCCGAAAACAAGAAGTTTTCGGGAGTTTCTTTTTGGGAAACAGTTTATATCATTTGAGAAACTTATTTGCGGCCTATCAACGCATCGTCAAGAGGTTTGTCGGCGGCTGTGCGGTATTTGTCGTCAACTTCCTTGATGTGAGACGGCTTGAAGAGCAGCATGGCTACGAGAGCAACAACGCCGCAGATACCTACGAGAAGGAATACTCCGCTGTGACCTTTATATCCTGTTGCGCCGAAGAGGAGCGAGGCAATGATAACGGGAGATGCGGAGCTGATCATGGAGCTGATGGGGCTTGCCAGCGTGAACACACGGCTGAAGTCCTCGCGACGCCAGTACTGTGCCGTGAAGGATACGCCGAAGTTGGAGGCAGCACCCATGAAGAGAGCAACAAAGATCATCGCTAACAGCAGAGCGATACCGCTGTCGAGCTGTCCGAGAATAGCGGAAATGATCATAAGTGACGCAGAGATGATCATGGCTTTTTTTGTGCCGAATTTCGTGTCGATCAGACCGAGAACGAAAGATCCGATGCAGCCGAAGACCATGACAAGGATCATAACGCCGGTGTAACCGCCAACAAAGCTCAGCTCTTCTTCATATGCTGTGATGATGGCGTTGGACTGACTCATAAGACCGATGGAGCACATCAACAGGAAGGCTACATTGATCGTACCGAACCAGAACTCGCGGCATTTGATGGTATTGAGATATGTCCAGACGGAATTCTTTTTGTTTTCGATATCCTGCTCCATCATGGCTTTTGCAATCTCGGGAGTAAGGCTCTTGTCATTGTCACGGTAAGCACCGCACTCTTCGGGATAGTCCTTAATGAAGATGATACCGATGATCCAACCAACGATGGCAATGATGAAGAACGGAAGGAAAGCGCCCTTGATATCGGGGAAACCTTTAGCAAACACTGCTGTTGCGAAAGGCCCGAGAAGACCGTTTGCAATAGGGAATGCAAGTGTCGCGATGCCCATGACGGTACCCTTACGGGTGGGGAACCACTGCCCGATGAGAATACCAAGGGAGAAGGTGGAATACAGAACTGCAACTACGTTGATGATAGCATAGCATACGTCCCATGCTCCGCCGGCAGGAAGAATCATAACAAAGAATGCGAAAACCAGGGTGACAAGACCGAGAATGCTGCCAAACAGTTTGACCTTCTTCATTTTGGAAACGAGCCCTGCCAGAAGAATCTGAATCAGGATGCCTGCAACCGCGCAAGCAGAGTAGATGCCGGAGACTTTTTGCGCCCCACCGTAAAAATCAGCGAGGATGTTCAGCGGATACTGGGTAAAGACCTGAAATGTCAGGAACGCGATTGCCTGATACAGAATCAACATCCAGCCGCGGAACCCAAAACCGGAAACTTTTTTCTGTGCCATTGTTGTACTCCTTTTTTATTTTTTTATATCTGCAAGCCTGCAGTAAAATACGGGGATCAGAACTTATCGTGATACTCTGCGTAAACTTCAGGGAGGATCGCCGCAAGGTTTGTGAATTCCTTGATATTGTGTCTCAGAAGTCCCTTCAGCGGGATATCGGGGAAGGAAACGCCGTCGGGCAGGATCTTGACGGGCTTCCCGCCGATGACACTGTAACCGAACCAGAAACGGGTGCGGAGCTCACAGCCGCCTTCGACAGGACGGAGGAAATGTACCATGATGCAGGGGCTTTCCTCGTTGCCGGCGCAGACGATCGTGCCTTTGAAGTTTTTCCACTTTTCCTCGTCAAAGCCGATATCGGTCGGCTTGCGGAAGTTGATGATGATGTCCTCGGGCCCGAGGTTGCAGTCTTCTTTGACGTCGTGAACGGTATCCCAGTAACGCTCCTTCATGGAGAGCTTATCGTTCAGCGCCTTATCAAGGTTGCGTGTCTGGCAGTAATAGTGATCGTCGTGATCCCAGATCTTATAGCGGAGCGGCGCGACACCGTGCCATGCAAACCACCAGTCGAACATCTCGGGGGTCACGCCGGGCATCTGCGTAAGGTTTGCAAGAACGCCGCAGCCGTTCGGCAGGATGCACCAGCCGAATTCAAACGGGAGATATCCGTCTTCAAACAGAAGATTCATGTCCTCCGCACCGAATGCGATAGCGGGATCGACTGGCTCAACGGCATCGGCATAACGCTGCTTCGTGGGAGGCGTCATCTCACGAAGGAACCATTTTTTATAAAGGTCGGTCTGCTTTTCTTCTTCCGTGACGGGAACTGTTCCGCCCGGACGGGGCTTGATGATCATGCCGTCAACCGGAATGTCTTCCGTGCGGACTGTCATTTCGCCGTCAACGTTCTTGAGAATGATCCACTTGAGCCAATTATCATTATCCATCTTCGGATAATCTTCACGGAGGAACCAGCCGCGGGATTCTTTACGCATTTTTGCCGCTGTGAAGTGCATCTTCGCGGAGAGCACCATCGCCTTTGCCTCGTGGCAGGCGAGCATATCGTGCAGATCGACACTCTTCATGTTCTTGGCAAGCTCAGCGGCCTCATCAACGAATTTTTCGGCTGCTTCCAGGCGGTCAGCCTGCATGATAACGGAATTTTCCATCGGCGCCATTGCCTTCTGTACAAGTGCGATGACTTCCTTGGCTGTCGCGCCTTCGGTCTTTCCGAGCGTCTCATATGTTTCGGCGATGACTTTCTCCGTCCATTCGGGGCAGATATCCTTAAGCTCGCCGAGCGGTTTTGCTGCGAGATTTTCCGCGCAGACGATGGCCGCAAACACGGCGCCCAGAATACCGGAACCTCTGTTGCGTCCCGGAGGTGCCGGAACGGCGCCGGGCTGAGCGGAACCGCAATAGGAGCAGTCACCGATCGCGTACAGGCCGGGGATGGACGTCTGCATATCGTCTTCAACACGGATCGGGCTCTGCTCACCGATGAACAGCGGGCAAACCTCAAGATCGGTGTCAACTGCGTTGCCTGCGATGGTGTTGAGATCGCGGAACTTCTTGCCGTACGGTCTGTACCAGAGCTTTTCCATCGCGTCGTCACCGCCGTCTTCGTCCTTGAAGTCAAGGTGGACGGGGCCTTCGCCCTTCAGCATCGTGTCACGCCACTCCTGGATGGCGTTGGAGTTGATGTCGGTCTCGCGCATCCAGCGGAAGTTCTTTGTGATATTCTCGCCTTTTGCGTTGTACATATAGTTTTCACCGAAAACGACTTCGTTGTGACTCTTCACGCGCATAAGCTGTGCAAAGTTGCCGAACTCGGCGTTGCGCATTTCAGCGCCTGCGCGGTAAGCTGCGGCTATGCCGTCACCGCGGCCGGAAGACCACATGGAGGCAAGGCGATAGTTCTGGCTGCCGGTAGCAAGGATCACGCGGCGTGCCTGAATGGTATAAAATGTGCCGTCCAGAATGCTGTAAGCAGCGGCACCGGCGATCTCGCCGTCTTTTGTGTACAGCTCGGCAACTACGGTCTTATCATAAATCTTGACGCCCTGTCTTTCAATGCGCTTGCGGATCTGCAGGCAGAGGTCAAGGTCAACGCATACCATGGATGTGTACGGACCGGTCGGGCAGACGTTGTAGGTGCCGTCTTCGTTTTTCGGAACGTTAACGCCCCACTCGGTCAGCTTGTCGAGAAGCTCGTGGTTGCGTTTCATATAGGTAAGGAGCATCTGCTGATTGCCGAGATAGCAGCCGATGCTGTTTACGTGCATCGCAAGGAATGCCATCGGGTCAACATCGTCGTTGAAATACTGCAGAACCCCGCCACCCTTGTTCGCCTTGCCGCCGTAGCCGGCGAACTGCTTTTCGATGATGATGATGTCGAGGTCGGGATTCTGCTCCTTGAGCGAGGCCGCGCAGGAGAGACCGCCGATACCGCCGCCCGCGATCAGAACGTCACAGGATAGATTTTCTCTTTTGATTTCCATTGAATTCCCCTCCTATCAGCGATACTGCT
>JAZRYN010000178.1:0-2096 GCA_045600745.1 Lachnospiraceae bacterium | reverse complement strand
GACAAATCGTCCGGCCTTTTTAATCTGGTTTTTCATTTGAAGCTGTCCTCGAACGACCGCACCTTACGGTCCAGGTGGACGGCCACAAAGCGTTTGACAAAGGCGTCGGCCGGATGATGATAAAGTTCCTGCGGCGTATCTAACTGCGCGATACGCCGATCATTCAGAACCATGATCCGATCAGACAGGGCAAAGGCCTCCTCCTGATCATGGGTAACATAGACCATCGTGACGCGCAGTTTTTTCTGTATTTCCTTTAGCTGCTCGCGCAGAATGACCTTGATCTCCGCGTCTAACGCCGACATCGGCTCGTCAAAGAGGATGACGTCCGGATTCAGCACCAGCGTCCGCGCGATCGCAACGCGCTGCTGCTGCCCGCCGGAAAGCTGCCTCGGCTTCTTGTAAATATGCTCTTCAAGACCAAGCGTTTCCACGATCCCCCGAACCTTGCGGTCGATCTCGTCCCTGCCCGTCCTTCTCGCACTCAGCGCATAGGAAATGTTATGATAAACATCCATGTTCGGAAAAAGCGAATAGTTCTGAAATACGATGCCGATATTCCTGTCCTTCGGCGGTATCTCGGTGATATCCGCCCCGTCCTTCAGGATCCGGCCCGATGACGGCTTCTCGATGCCGATCAACATGCGCAGGATCGTCGTTTTTCCGCAGCCGGACGGACCGAGCAGCGATAAGAATTCCCCTCTCATGATCGCAAAAGAAATATCCTCAAGCACGGTCTTTGCTTTGAATTTTTTACTGATATTCTCGCAGCGGATGATCACCGCAGACTCTTCCATTTCTCCGCCCTCCCTCCGGAAAATGCCGGGGCGCTCAATACGGCCATCGATCAAGCAGCTCCTGCTTATATTCAAAATCAAACAGGCCGTTCATTTCGATCTCCTTATAGTCTGTCGGGTAATTCGGGATCTCCGCCGCAGGCATATCGGCATAGACTTTATCGGGATTGAATCTTGCGCACTGAGGCCTGTTCAATTCCTGATAAAGGAAGGAAAACACCTTCTTGACGCTGCCCTTAGTCTCGTGCCCCGAGATCATGCCCATGGTAAAAAGGTTAAAGGCCAGCCCTTCTTCCGGCACGACCACCGTCATGCCCGGATCATCGTTCGCACAGCCTACGCACTGCCACAGCAGGCCGTAGGCAATCGCGGCGTCGCCGCGGACGGCCGCCTTGACCGGAGCAGAGCCCGAAGTCGTGTACTCCTTGACATTGGGATTCAGGGCCTCAAAATACTTCATTCCCTCTTCCTCTCCGAGCAGAGTGATCATGCCATTATAATAGCTGTACCCGGTCCCGGAGGATCTGGGATTCGGCATTGAGATAAGTCCGGCGTACTCGGGCTTGAGCATATCCTCATAGGTCACGGGAACGGGAAGTCCCTTCTCTTCCAGCAGCTTTGTGTTGACAAGGAAGGCCCCCGCCGTCTTCCCGTTGACGGCATATCGATGATGGCGGGCGGTATAACCTGTCACCGAAGCATCGTAAACCGAAAAATCATAATCGGACAGATCGGTAAAGATATCCGGGACTGCATTCAGGATGATCTCCGCGTTCACCACCTCGAGATCATAAAAAATATCACAGTCACTGTTCTTGCCTTCGGCCTGGAGCTTTGACAGAAGCTGGCCGGTTCCGAGCGACTGGATCACGATCTCCGTCTCCGGGAATTTTTTGTTCAGCTCTTCCTGAATATAGCTGATGCGCTCATCTTCGGCAGCGGTATAGATCACCACGCGGTCCTTTGTCCCGGCAGGTCCGCTGCCGGAGCCGTTTCCGCCGCACGAAGCAAGAACAAGCATCAGGCCAAGCAACACGGAAGCCAGTGATATCCTCTTTTTCATAACATCATCTCCTGTCTTTGTTTTTTTGCCGCCGTTTCATTATCAAGGAAATTATTTGCAATCCGGTTCAGGTTTGAAGCTTTATTCCTTGATTTTCCATTGATATCGTTTCAAAGCGGTGTATTACGGCGCTATAGCCTAACAGACTTATACCATTCATCGCCCTTTTTGTCAACGCCATTTTGTTTCACTTCCTCGTATTTAATCAATCATCTGGAACATTTGTCGGTTTTGCT
>JAZRYN010000177.1:0-2186 GCA_045600745.1 Lachnospiraceae bacterium | reverse complement strand
GGCAAAAAGGTCAGTCTGAACATCGAACGAACCGTGCCGAAGGGCCCGCAGGCGCGCCTGACCGTAACGAAGCTCGACGCCGTAAACCGTGAGGGCGTCAAGGTGCTGGACGACGTGTCCTTTGTCGTCCGCTCCGGCGAGATCCTGGGGATCGCCGGAATTGCCGGAAGCGGCCAGCGCGAGCTCTTGGAAGCGATCGCCGGGCTGCAGAAGGTCGGGGACGGCAGCATCATTTACCACGATCCGAAGACCGGCCTCGATGAAGACCTGCGCAACAAGACGCCGCTTGAGATCCGCGATCTCGGCGTTCGCCTCTCCTTCGTTCCCGAGGACCGGCTCGGCATGGGGCTGGTCGGCGACATGGATATCGCCGACAACATGATGCTCCGGAGCTATTCCAAGGGCCACAGCCTGTTTTTAGAGCGAAAAAGCCCGAAAACGCTTGCCGAACAGATCATCAAGCAGCTCGAGGTCGTCACGCCCGGCGTGAACACCCCTGTTCGCCGGCTCTCCGGCGGCAACGTGCAGAAGGTCCTGGTCGGACGTGAGATCGCCGAAGCGCCGACCGTTTTTATGGCGGCTTATCCGGTCCGAGGGCTGGATATCAACTCCTCCTATACCATCTACAATCTGCTGAATGCCCAAAAGGAAAGCGGCGTAGCCGTGATCTTCGTCGGCGAGGATCTGGACGTGCTGATCGAGCTCTGTGACAGGATCATGGTCATCGGCTCGGGGCGCGTGACCGGCATCGTGGACGGCAGGACCGCCACCAAGGAGCAGATCGGCCTGCTGATGACAAAGAGCAGCCATATTGAAGGACTGAATGAGGAAGGAGGATCCGAAAATGAGTGAAGCGAATGAAAGCCGCACGCAGAAGCTCCATGAGCCTTTGTTTCACATTGTCAGACGTTCCGATATTCCTCATTTGAAGGCATGGCTCATCCGCCTTATCGCAATCCTTCTTGCGCTTATCGTCAATGCCCTGATCATTTATCTGCTCACCGGATTAAATCCCGTCGCGGTCTATAAGACCATGCTGGACGGCAGCTTTTCTACCAATCGCAAATTCTGGGTTCTGCTGCAGAACACGGGGATGCTGCTCTGCATCGCGCTTGCCGTCACCCCCGCCTTCAAAATGCGCTTCTGGAACCTCGGTGCGGAGGGGCAGGTCCTGATCGGCGCCCTCACCAGCGGCGCACTCATGTTCTATATCGGCGACAGCCTCCCGAGCGGCGCACTGATCGCCCTGATGCTCGTGTCTGCGCTGATCTCCGGGGTCGTCTGGGCAGGTATCCCTGCCGTGTTCAAGGCGCGCTTCGGCACGAACGAGACCCTGTTTACGCTGATGATGAACTATGTCGCCATTCAGCTCGTCAATACCATGATCGCCGTCTGGGTCCCGAACGGCTCGGGCGTTATGGGCATCATGAACAGCTCGAGCAGCAACGGCTGGCTTCCTACGATCTTCGGTCAGAAATACGCCGTCAATATCATCGTCGTGGCCCTGCTGACCGTGTTCATGTTTGTTTATCTCAAATACAGCAAGCACGGCTATGAGATCGCCGTTGTGGGCGAGAGCGAAAACACCGCCCGCTACATCGGGATCAACGTCCGCAAGGTCATCATCCGTACAGCGGCCTTAAGCGGCGGAATTGCCGGTCTGGCCGGCTTCCTGCTCATGGCCGGCAGCGCGCATACCGTCTCCAGCACGATCGCCGGAGGCAACGGCTTCACCGCCGTTTTGGTCTCCTGGCTCGCAAAATTCAATCCCTTCGTCATGATCCTGACCAGCCTGCTGATCGAATTTCTGCAGAAGGGCGCCGGCGAGATCGCTCAGGCCTTCCGCCTGTCCAACGATATCGCCGACATTGCTACCGGTATCATCCTGTTCTTCATCATCGGCAGCGAGTTTTTTATCAACTACCGCATGATCTTCCGCAAGGCGCCGCACAAGGAGGGTAAATAAATGTTTTCTGTCCTGACCTCATTTCTGCACTCTTCGATCGTACAGGGCATTCCGCTTCTGTACGGCGCGACCGGCGAGATCCTGACGGAAAAAAGCGGCCATCTGAATCTGGGCATCCCGGGCATCATGTATGTGGGCGGCATCAGCGGCGTCATCGGCGCCTTCCTCTATGAGCATAATGTGCCGGGTGAGCTGAACGCTGTGCTTGCCATTCTGATCC
>JAZRYN010000176.1:0-2955 GCA_045600745.1 Lachnospiraceae bacterium | reverse complement strand
AACATTCCTTCCTACCTGATCGACCTGAACGATGTCATCTCCGTGCGTGAGAAGAGCGCCGATTCCGAGTATTTCAAGGGCCTGAAGCAGGGCACCGGCAAGGTGATCCCGAAGTGGCTCACGATCGATTCCGAGAATCTGAAGGGCGTTGTCGCCGCGCTGCCGCAGCGTGAGGATATCGACCTGACGATCGAGGAGCACCTGATCGTTGAAAGGTATTCCCGCTAACAGTAGAGTTGCTCTGTTGTCAGGAACGTCGATACGCTGCCGCACGGTCTGTCGGGCGGCGGCGTAATCCGGCATCCCGCCGGGCGAAGCACCGCGCATTCTGCCCAAGCGGAAGTGCGCGATGGAAAGTGAGGGAATGCTTTTCATGATCGAAATCGAAAAACCCAGGATCGAACGTATCGAAACGGAAGAGCCTGCCGAGTTCTACGGCAAGTTCGTCGTGGAACCTCTGGAACGCGGCTTCGGTCAGACGCTGGGCAACAGCCTGCGCAGGGTGCTGCTGAATTCCCTTCCGGGAGCAGCCCCCACCTGTGTCCGCATCGAAGGCGTGCAGCACGAGTTTTCTACCATCCCGGGCGTCAAGGAAGACGTCACCGAGCTGATCCTGAACCTGAAGCAGCTTTCCATGAAGCTCTTCAGCGATCAGCCCAAGGTAATCACCATTGATGCCTCCGGTGAGTGCGAGATCACTGCCGGCGATATCAAGTGTGACGAGGAAGTAGAGATCGTCAACAAGGAACTGCACATTGCCACCCTGAACGATGACGCGCATCTGCAGATGCAGATCACCGTCGATAAGGGCCGCGGATACGTATCCGCAGACCGCAATAAGCAGATCGCCGCGGAAAAGGACAAGGTCGGAATGCCGATCGGTGTGATCCCGATCGATTCCATCTTCACCCCCATCCGCAAGGTCTCTTACACAGTGGAAGACACCCGTGTCGGCCAGATCACCGACTATGACAAGCTGACGATCGAAGTGTGGACCGACGGCTCCATCGAGCCGAAGGACGCGCTGGCCCAGGCTGCTCAGATCATCACGAACAACATGCGTCTGTTCATTGACCTGACCACCAACGTAGCCAAGGTCGATTTCAGTGAGCCGGAAGATAACAGCAAAGAAAAGGTGCTGGAGATGACCATCGAAGAGCTGGAACTCTCCGTCCGCGCCTTCAACTGCCTCAAGCGCGCCGGAATCAACACGGTTGCCGAACTCGTTCAGCGCAACCAGGAAGATATGATGAAGGTACGCAACCTGGGCAAGAAGTCCCTGGAAGAGGTCGAGCAGAAGCTCGTCGCGCTGGGACTGCGCCTGAAGGTTTCCGAGGAATAACGATTAAAGGAGGGTCCAACCATGGCCAATCGCAAGCTGGGCAGACCTACCGATCAGAGGAAAGCGATGCTTCGCAACCAGGTTACCAACCTGCTCTGGTACGGCAAGATCGAAACGACGCTCCAGCGCGCCAAAGAGGTCAGCTCTATCGCTGAGCACCTGATCGCGCTGGCTGTGCGTGAGTGTGACAATACCGTCGAAGTGACCAAGAATACCAACAACGATAAGGGACAGACCGTCGTTCTGACCGTGAAGAACGATGCCCCGTCCAAGCTGCATGCCCGCCGTCAGGCGATGCGCGTCCTTTATGAGATTCCTCAGGCCCGTCAGGACAAGGAAACCAAGAAGGAATACGGCGTACGCGCCCGCGAGAACAAGCATCCCGTTGTTGAGAAGCTCTTCCGTGAGATCGGACCCAAGTACAAGGCCCGCACCGCGGAAAAGGGTCAGGGCGGCGGATACACCCGCATCGTCAAGATCGGCCCCCGTCGCGGCGACGCTGCGGAAATGGTCGTTCTCGAGCTGATCTGATCAACTCAATGAGATGGAAAAGCATCCTGTGTGATAAACACACGGGGTGCTTTTTTTGCGCGTGGATCGCCCGCAGAATGCCCTGTACGTGCGGTCTGCGGTGGGGGAGAGGGCTATATCGCAAAATGAAAGAACAGCTTACAGAGGCAGATAAACAGGATATGGCGGATCGCCTGGCGATTGTATCTGCGCCGGCAGAGATCCGGGGATGCCGGAGCCTCCGCCGGAGAAACGGTTCAGCCGGGAGAGGCCCCGGCGACGTGATACTGCTTTGATATTTCAACTTGTGAATGATATACGGACTGTGAGAAATGAGGATGGCGAGACACACGCGTACCAAGCGGCAGAGGGATCTGCCGTGATATGCTCCCGGATTTTAAAAGGCGGGATAGATAAGTGTTTTTTTCAGATACCGTTGAACTGATAGATTTGGTTTTGACTGATGATCCTGAGGATCCACAGTATCCAGCAATAACGACATTGAACCGTCTTTGGATATATTGTCAATATAAGAAACGGACAAACGACAGTAATTCATGTTATAGCATTCCGAATATGATGGACAAACTGGGTTATGAAAAAAATGAGATCGACATGTTTAGAGACAAATGCATTCGAGAAAAATCAATTTATCGATCGGTGATACTGGATAGCAGTTTTTTGATTGTGCCGGATAGACTCTGACTTGTGAAGGTTCTCTGCCTTCTCAGTTTGCGGATGATATGCCGTCCCGGGGTAATGAGGATGACGAGACACGCGCACAAATTGAACGGGGTCTGTCGTGTGATGCTACGGGTGAGGCTTCGCCCATCGTTACGGCACGCGATCGGTTTATGCCCATGGCCCAAGCTTTCCGTGAAGTACCAAATTATAAAAGAACGGCGCCTCCGCAAACGCGGAGGCGCCATGTGTTATAAGGGATCAATCACCGAAGAAGGGGCCGATGCACTTGTACATGTTATCGGACTTCTTGATGTAATTCGGATCGGAGACGGACATCTTCCAGATGTAGGCGCACATCTGCTTATCCGGATGGCCGATCAGGGCGTCGGACACCTTGACCTTGCTGTCGAATTTCTTGA
>JAZRYN010000175.1:0-2606 GCA_045600745.1 Lachnospiraceae bacterium | reverse complement strand
TTCAACCTGTATCAGGATGTACCTGCCTCTCAGATCCTCTTCGAGTCCGGCGTTCCGCTGATCCTCGTTCCCTGCATGGGTGTCGCTTCCCACATGATCGCCTCGATCTGGGAGCTCGACGCCTGCATCGGCGGCAAGAATCAGCTCAGCGATGCCCTGTGCAATACCGTCCGTGCGACCCGCAGCAACCATGTCGGCTACTCCCGTGTCATCTGGGACGTGTCCGCCGCCGCATGCCTCGTCTGCCCCGACAAGATGCGCACCGCCCTCGTCCATGCTCCCATCCTGAACGAGAACTGCACCTACAGCTTCAACAACAACACACCCTTCATCCGTGTCGTTGAAGATCTGAACAGAAACGGCATCTTCGCCGATCTGTTTGAGAAGCTGGCCGCCTATAAGGATTGATCTTATCAGAAAAAACGCCTTCCCCGATATTCCGGGGAGGGCGCTTTACATATTACAGGATATGATCGGTAATGCAGTCGTACCAGTGCACATACAGCTTCCCGTTGACGAACATCCGCTCGTTGTCCGGCAGCAGCTCGCTCCATTTCCCGCCGTACTTCTCCTTCTTCCAATCGTCAGGATTGAACCTGCGCCACAGCACCGTCCTGCCTTCTTTGTCGATGTACTGCATGGACACGAGGCCGTCGTCATACGCCACCACGTCCATCACACAAACCGTGTCGTAACGCTTGCCGCCGATGACGACCTCATATCTTCCGACCACGTCCATGACCTCTTTCCCGCCGGAGGTCATGTAGCCCTCTGCGGTCTGCATGATGCTTCCCCGGCAGACAAGACCGGTCTCTTTCCCACAGTTATCTTCGCCGAAGCCCCAGTTATTGAGAAAAGCGTCACCGTCCAGGAAGGTGTAGTACTTCTTCACCCCCTGCTCAATATGGCTCTCCGCCAGAAACCGGCAGTGTGTATCGGTCAGCTGCGCCGCAAAATGCCGCTCCACCGTCTCCTGACCGCCGGCACTGTTGCAGTCCATCGGCGAGTATTCCACTGCCCGGATCTCCACACCCTCGATGCCGTGGACCTCTGCCTTGCCGATGACCTCCATCTCGCAGACCTCGGTGCGTTTCCTCTCGGGGAAATCATACATTGCCCAGCTCAGCTTTTCTCCGGTTTTGGGCACGATGAACCAGCCCATCAATTCCTCCCACTTGACCGCAAAGGGCGCCTCGGTCAAGGGCGCGATCGTATAATCGGGGATCCTGTCCGGCATTTTCTTCATTTTTATCTCTCCTTTTATCACCGTTTGATACGGGTAATGCGCCCGAAAGCGCTGCCTCGCCCGATGCAGACGGCTCTTCACCGTCCCCTGCGGTATGCGCAGCCGCTCGGAAAGGGACGCAATATCCATGTCGGCAAAGTAGTGCAGGTACAAAAGCTCCCGGTCTGCCCTCTCCAGCTCCGCCAGCGCCGCATGCACCGCCGGTGCCGCCGTATCCATTTGCGGAGGCTGCGGCAAGGGCAGGAGCTTCTGCCTTTTGCGGTAGTAGTCGCTGCACTTGTGCGAGGCGATGCCGATGAGCCACGCCTTGTACGCCGACAGCTCCTTCGGGGCGGAGGCATCCGATCTCCATGCCGCCTCACACACGTCCTGCACGATGTCCTCGACATCGCTGCGGTTGTCGATCCGGCAGCGGACATACGCCTGCAGTGCGTTCATGCAGTCCGTCAGCAGCATTTCCGATCACCTCCTCCATATATATAGTCGCACAGGCAGACGGAAAGGTTCATTGCTCTGCAAAAAAACTCCCGACCTTTTTCGGATCGGGAGTTTCTTCGTAAAGCTTACTTCGTGATGGTGATGTTTGCGGTGACGGCGCTGCCGTAGCCGGAAGCGGATGCCGCCTTGAAGACGGTTTTATTTAGTTGCTAAACCATTCTTCCCAAAAGCGTTTTGATACTTTAGCGCAGAAATGCGCAACCCCTATCAAGCTGCTCAATCTTAGGGGATTTGAGACGTCTTTCTTCATTTATGATTCAGTTCAAGAGTAAAGCGATAAAGACCCTTACCCTGCCTTAATAACAGGTTTGGCTGCTTCTGAGTTAGGCAAAAGGAAAAGTATAAATAGAGATTGCATAAATATCAATCGTGTGATATAATAAAGTGTCAATATGTAATCATATGGAGGTACACTATGAATTACCAAGAGGTTCTACGCATAGCTCGGATGAAGATAATGGATATGAACGGCACATTCATGAATGTTTTGGATGTTACAAAACCTACAAGTATTGAATATGCAAAAAAACTTGCAAAAATCATCTCAAAACTTTCACCTTTGCTTGGTAATATGATCGAGTTCTCAACTGTTGATATTCTAAATAGCTACAATTGGGGAACTGATGGGATTTGGATTCGTCAGGATCCAGGATTCCCTGATGCACTGTTTTCAAGTGAAACAGTTCTTCCTAATCCAGGAATTGAAATAAAAGCGTGGTTCCCTTTTGCCACAGAAATAACTGCACGTTTTAGGGATAGTGTTACGATATTTGAGCATGATCAAATTGACGTGGCTCTAATTGCTTGGTTGCCCGAACATGTTATTTGGGGGAAACCCCAGATTATTGATGCTGTTCTTGTT
>JAZRYN010000174.1:0-3562 GCA_045600745.1 Lachnospiraceae bacterium | reverse complement strand
CGTTTCTCCATCACGGCAAGCAGCAGGGCTACGCGGTTATAATCGATCCCGGCAGCCGTCCGGCGCCCCGTTCCATAGCTCGTTCGGGAAAGCAGGGCCTGGACTTCCAGTAGAAGAGGCCTCGTTCCCTCCATGATCCCGGTGATGACGGAGCCGGAGGTGTTCTCGGGACGGCCGCTCAGCATGAAAGCCGAGGGATTGGGCACCTCTTTCAGACCCGAAGCCGTCATTTCAAATACACCGATCTCGCCTGTGGCGCCGAAGCGGTTTTTTACGGCCCGCAAGATGCGGTAGCTGGCATGTCTGTCCCCCTCAAAATAAAGGACTGTATCGACCATATGCTCAAGCAGCCTCGGCCCGGCGACCGTGCCGTCCTTGGTAACGTGTCCGATGATAAAAATACTGATATTCAGGCTTTTCGCGAGCGTCAGCAGAAGACCGGTGCATTCACGCACCTGGGCGGGACTTCCGGGCGCAGAGGCGATATCGCTCCTTGCCATCGTCTGGATCGAGTCGATGACAACGGCTTCGGGCTTTTCCTCCCGGAGGATCTCCTCAACATTATCCAGATCGGTATCGCAAAGAAAGCGGATGTCGCCCTCGAAAGAGCCGATACGATCCGCCCTCAGCTTCAGCTGACGCAGGGATTCCTCGCCGGAAATATAGATCACCTTGTGGCCGCCCGCCGCAAGGCTCCTGAACACCTGAAGCAGCAGCGTGGATTTGCCGATACCCGGGTCTCCTCCGGTGAGGATCAGCGAGCCGGGCAGAATCCCGCCGCCGAGAACACGGTCGAGCTCATTTGAACCTGTCCCTATGCGGGGACTGTCCTCTGCGGATATTTCGTCGAGCCTGCGCGGCAGCTGCCGCTGCCCCGACCTTATCGTGCGGGAGAGCGGGCTTTTTTCTTTCGGCGCTTCCACCATACTGTTGTAGGCATGGCAGGACGGACACATGCCGTACCATTTTGCGGATTCGTAGCCGCATTCCTTACAGAAAAATGCGGTCGTTTTTTCTTTCGCCATAATCTGTCCTTTACGGAGTAACGGAAAGACTGATCTGTCCTTCCTTTTCGGAGACCTTGACGCTGTCGCCGTCATGGATGGTCCCTCTCAGGATATCTTCGGCGAGCCGGTCTTCAAGATCGCTTTGCAGCAGCCGCTTCAGCGGACGCGCACCGTATTTCGGCTGGTAGCCCTTGCGGATAAAGTAGCTCCGTGCGTCATCCTGAAGGATGAGCTTAAGACGGTGCGTATCAGACAGACGCTGCTCGATATCCCGAAGCTGCAGGTCAAGGATGCGGCTGATGTCGTCTCTGGTCAAGGAATGGAAGACGATGATCTCATCAATACGGTTGATGAATTCGGGGCGGAAGAGTCTCCTGACCTCCTCCATGACCTGATCCTTCATCCTCTTGTAGTCGGCAGATTCATCGTTCTGCGCGGAAAAGCCGAGCGCCTTCGGTTCGACGATCCGCTCCGCTCCGGCATTGGAAGTCATGATAATGATGGTATTTTTGAAATCGACGGTCTTTCCCTGGGCATCGGTCAGGCGGCCCTCGTCAAGGATCTGCAGCAAAATGTGGAACACATCCGGATGCGCTTTTTCGATCTCGTCAAAAAGAATGACACTGTAGGGACGGCGCCTGACCTTTTCGGAAAGCTGACCGCCTTCTTCAAAGCCGACGTAGCCGGGCGGTGAACCGATGATTTTTGATACGCTGTGCTTTTCCATGTACTCGGACATATCGACCCGGATAAGCGAGGCTTCGCTGCCGAAGAGCGATGCCGTCAGCGCTTTTGTCAGCTCGGTCTTGCCGACGCCGGTAGGGCCGAGGAAGAGGAAGGAGCCGATCGGTCTGCGCGGGTCCTTTAATCCGACGCGGCTGCGGCGGATCGCCTTTGCCAGGGCGGAAATGGCCTCCTCCTGCCCGATGACCCGCCGGTGCAGATCACTTTCCATATCCAGAAGATGAAGCTCCTCCTCCTTCGAGAGCTGCTCGAGAGGGATGCCGGTCCAGAGCGATACGGTCGCGGCGATATCTTCTTTAGTGACCGGCACAGCGTTTTCATCGGCAGCATTCAATCTTGCCGCAGCACCGGCCTCATCGATCAGATCAAGCGCTTTTTCCGGCCATGTCCGGTCGGTAATGTAGCGCTTCGAAAGAGCCACGGCGCTGCGAAGGGCTTCATCGTCAAGCGTAACATGATGATGCCGCTCAAACATGTCCCTCCTGCCCCTCAGGATCTCCAACGTTTCTTCTTCGTCAGGTGCCTCGACCAAAACGCTCTGGAAGCGCCGTTTTAAGGCGGCGTCTTTTTCGATGTGCTTCTTGTATTCGTCAAGAGTGGTGGCGCCGATGATCTGTACCTCCCCGCGGGAAAGCGCGGGCTTTAGAATATTGGCGGCGTCAAGACTTCCCTCTGCGCCGCCTGCCCCGATCAGGGTGTGGAGCTCATCGATAAAAAGCAGGATCTCGGGGTGAGCATAGAGCTCGTCCAGGATCGCTTTCATCCGCTCTTCAAATTCCCCGCGGTATTTGGTACCGGCCACGACCGCGGCAAGGTCAAGGGCAAGGAGCCGGCGGTCCTTTAAAAAGGTCGGAACCTGTCCGGAGCTGATGCGCTCCGCGAGCGCTTCCACGATAGCGGTCTTGCCTACGCCGGGCTCGCCGATCAGGCAGGGATTATTCTTGGTCCTGCGGCAGAGGACCTGCAGAATGCGGCGCAGCTCTTTGTCTCTGCCGATCACCGGGTCCAGCTTTCCGGAAAGAGCAAGAGCCGTCAGATCACGGGTATATTTGGCGACGGTCTCCGTGCCGTTTACGGGCTGAGTCAGCAGGTCCATCAGCGCAAAGCGGTCATCGCCCATGGAATCGAGAAGACCTTCTTCAAGCTCCATAGGGTCGGCGCCGAGCGCATAGATCACCCTTGAAGCGATCCCGTCGGTATCGTGCAGGAGAGCAATAAAAAGATGCTCCGTGCCGACCGCAGGTGCGCCGATATCATAGCAGATATCCCGGGCGTCCTGAATGATCAGATCCAGCAGGGGCGTATGAGGAAGCCGGCCCTTTTGGGGAGCTTTGCCCTCCGGCAGCGGAGCAAAGTGCTTTCCGAGCATCCTTTCAAGGATCTCACAGGCTTTTTCACGGGTCAGAGACTTCGCTTTCATGATCGAGCCCGGAAGGCAGGGAACGTCAAAAAAGGCGAGGAGCAGGTGTTCGGTCCCCACGGCGCTCATTTGATACGAAGCTGCCGCGGCTTCGGCTTTGGCAAGCACTTTTTCGGCGGCAGAAGTAAAAGGAATACTGTATGCAGGCATAGTCACTCCGGAGATCAAAATTTAGGGCAGCGCTAACTGCCGACTTTATTTTACAACAAACACCGGATAAGCGCAAGAAAAGAGAAAAAAACGTGCATCGTCCCTAAATTTTAATTGTAACTTCTACACTTCCAATCCAATGTAGAACTTAGTCTCGGAAATGTAGACTTTACTCTTGCACACAAGATTCCATTTGTATATTGATAACGGCATATCTTTTGTATTATCCTTCTTATTGTTC
>JAZRYN010000173.1:0-8963 GCA_045600745.1 Lachnospiraceae bacterium | reverse complement strand
AAAAAACAGCCTCTAAACTTACAAAAAATAGGCGATTTTCAAGGTGCTGTAGAATTTACTCGCGCATACGGAAGTTACTTTTGAAATTCACGCATAGATCAATTCATGACCTGATGATGGCAGACCGGGCTCTCGTGGGTCAGAGGAAGAAACGTATAGCCGTTTGCCAGCCCCCACTTGATGATGTTCTCAACTGCCGCCAGAGAATTCGGATTCAGGTCATGCATCAGAACAACGGCATTGTCGTGTTTTTCGATGCCGCTGGTCACATAATTATAGATTTCTTCCGTCGTGTTTTCCGGATCGCCGTCTCCGCTGGATACATTCCAGTCAAAATAAGCAAATCCCCGTTCTTCGACCAGCGCCGTCAGCCGCGTCATGATTCCCGGATTAAAGGAAGAGGTCTGATTGGAGCTGCCGAACGGAAAACGGAGGATGTTCGTTTCTTTTCCGGTCTGGCGGACGATGATGTCCTGCATGATCCTCATATCACGGAAAAACGCCTCCTCATCCGCATAGATCTCTTTTGCATGCGTCGCGGTATGGATCCCCACGCTGTGACCCTCCTCCGCTTCCCGAGCGATCATGCTCTGATAGGCAGGGAACTGGTTCGTTACAAAAAAAGTCGCCTTCACCCCGTATTTTCCCAGTATCTCCAGAATATCCCCGGTCAGCGCCCCCGGACCGTCATCGAAGGTCAGATAGATCACCGGACCGGTAACATCGGGCTTGACCGGATCCGGCTCTACCGGAGCCGGCTTCTTTTTCACCGTGACGGTCCTGGTCACAGACGCCGCATTTCCCGCCTTGTCTTTGACCGAGTAGATAAGACTGTAGGTGCCCGGCGTGTTTTCCTCCACGCTTCCGTCCACAAGAACAAGGCCGCTCAGGTTGCCGTCGCAGTCATCCGACGCCCGGCAGCCCTCCTCACGGTACTTCTCTCCCTCTTCCAGCTCAAGCTCGGGCTCGCCCACAAGGAAAAGCTCCGGCGGCGTCACGTCCCGAATGATGACGGTTCTGGTCTTTTCCGCCTCATGCCGCCCGTGAAAGGCCGCAGAATAAACGACATGATAAACGCCCGGTGCGGCTGACGGCGCCGGCTGGCCCTTGATCCTGACCGGGAGACTGACAGACGAAGAAAAGAGCGATCCGCGGAACACCGCCGATGCGCCCGGCTCCGAATACGGCTCTTTCCCGTAATCCAGAACGATCTCTTCCTCACCGTTCAGGCTGATCTCCGTTTTTCCGTCCCCGAAGCGGCTGATGAGAAACAGCAGGCCTGCTGCCGCAGCAAGAAACAGCAAGAAGAGCCGTCCCGTAAGGACTCCTTTCCTCTTTCTCTTCTGTCTGCGCCGCGATCTCCCCGCCATGTCTGCCTCCGAAACCCTGTTTATTGTTGATCGGCCCCATTATAGCACCGATTTTTCGAAAACGCGCATCAAAAGAAAAAAAGCGGTATTTCAGCGATCATGCCGTTATTTCTTCGCCTCTTCTCCTCCGACGAGCCTGACGGCAATGCGATCCTCCGGATCGCCGATGCCGTTTTCCTGAAGCGCCCTGCTGCAGGCTTCGATCAGATCATAATAGTTGTCCCAATAATCGGCTGTATGGCACCAGCATTTAACGCTGAAAATGGCCGTATCCTCATCGACGGCCGTCAGGCGGACAAACGGGGCAGGCTCCCGAAGGAGGTTCCGGCACCCGGCTGCCGCGCCAAGCAGCGCCTCTTTGACCGGCTTCTGGTCAACATGATTCGAGACCCTGAAATCCAGATCGATCCGGCGCATCGGTTCCGCCGTAAGATTCGTTACATTCGAGTTCATGAGATCTCCGTTGGGGATCAGCACCGTGCGGTTATCCAGTGTCAGCAGCTTTGTGTAGAAGATGCTGATATCGCGTACCGTTCCTTCCGCCCCGGCTGTTTCAACGTAATCTCCGATCTTAAACGGTTTGAACACCAGGATCAGAAAGCCCCCGGCAAAATTCGACAGCGCCCCCTGAAAGCCAAGACCTACGGCGAGGCCGCCGGAAGCAAGCAGAGCCGTGACACTGGTCATCGGCACACCGAGAATTTCGATCAGTCCCACCATGAGGACAAGATAAAGCAGGATCTTGACGAGCTTAGCGATGACCGTTTTCGCCGTCATATCCATTTTTGTCTTATCCAGACGTTTATCCACCGCCTTTGTGACAAATTTGATCAGCAGCAGACCGATCACCAGCACCAGGACGGCCAAAACGATCCTGCCGCCGGAGGTCGTTCCGATATCGATCAGCTTTTTCACAAATTCATCCATTATCCGCTCTCCTCCTTATCCTCACAAGGCTTATCGCTGTCCTTACGCGGCTTGCTGCCTCCTCGCTCCCTTACGGCAGGCGCTGCTGCTTCATCCAGATGTCCATGATCAACCGGTGCGGAAGAAGCTTCACCAGGGCGATCTGCCCCCGCGCCACAAAACCGTAGGTGCTGACATCCTTTCCCCGTGCCGCATCACGCCAGGCACGCTTTACGATATCCTCCGGCCGGTACATCGCCGTATATTTCTTGACGACCGCTTCCTTGCCGGTCACCACCGCACGGTCGAAGAATTCCGTTTTCGTCCAGAAGGGACAAACCGCCATCACCCGGATGCCGCGGTCTTTCAGTTCACGGTTCAGGGCCCGGCTGAAAGAGAGCACGAAGGCCTTCGTAGCGCCGTAAACATCAATAAAGGGGATCGGTTGGAAAGCCGCTACCGAGGCGATATTGATGATCTGGCTGCCGGACTTCATATACGGGATCGCATACTGGCAGAGCGCCATCAGCGCCTTGCAGTTAAGGTCTACCATGTTCAGGTTATCCTCCGGCGGCGTATCCATGACAGCCTGAAACCTTCCGTAGCCGCTGGCATTGACTAAAAGCGCGACCTCCGGCTTTTCCTCCTCTAACAGCTTCCGCACGCGGCAAAGTCCGGCAGGATCGGTCAGATCGACAGCCAGCGGGCGCAGCGGATAACTGACTGCGTCGGCTAACGCCTCCAGTCTGTCTGCCCTTCGGGCGATCCCCCAGATCTCATCGACTTTTCCCCAGATGCTCAGCGTTTCCGCAAAGCGTTTTCCCATACCGCTCGAAGCACCGGTAATGATCGCAATTTTTTTCATCTCGGATGTCCTTTCTTTATCATCGCCGTTCAAAACGGCTTTAAGACCCTGTTTTCCGGGCAATAGGCAGGAAACCGCCCCGCCTGTATCCACTTGTGCGTCTTGGGCTTTCATCCTCCGGTTCAAAGGCCCTTCCGGATATGGCCGGCTTATTCAAACCGCATCAAGCACATTTTACACGACCGCTCCGTGCCGGTCAATCATCCGCGCATATTTTAGCGTTTAACGCTTTGTCTGATCCCGTCTTTTGTTCCGCAGCACAGCCAAAGCCTCTTTGCTCTTTCTCCGCACAGGCAAAGGCAAAGCCGAAGCAATTCTCTCCGAACGCATATCCCGCCCCGGAAGGGTCTGGTAAGGCTGTTTTTCCGGCTGTTTTTCGGCAGAGTTCTGAGCGTGGTATTTCCCCGCAGGCTCTTGCCAAGAGGGGCATCTTCGCGTATGATCTAATTAATACGGTGCTGCGTAAGCCGCCAAGTGCTCCCGCCTGTCTCTTCCGGCGGCGCCGCAGCCCCCGGAGATCCTCCTTACCGGATCCCGGCCGGATATCGTCACGTTCAAAAGAAGCCGTAATGACGGCGCAGATCGCTGTAAGCAGAAAGGAATTTATGACGTTTTTATCCCTTGTCCGCTCCCGCAGGAGCGTGCGCACCTTTGACGGGAAGGCTCTTTCCTCCGGCGAATTGCAGGAGCTCATGGATTTTGCCGCTGCCGTCACAACGCCTTATGATCTGCCGATCCGGTGGTGCCTTCTTGAAACAAAAAAGACCGGCCTGTCCAGTCCGGTGATCGTCGGGGAAGAAGCCTATCTTACCGGCAGGATCCCTCACGTTCCTCATGCAGAAGAAGCCTTCGGCTATGCCTTTGAGCGGGTGGTGCTCCATGCCGCCGCAAAGGGCATCGGCACGACCTGGATCGCCGGAACTCTGGACCGCGGCGCCTTCGAGAACGCCGCCGGTCTAACGGCAGACGAGATCATGCCCTGCGTAAGCCCGCTCGGCAGGCCCGCGGAAAAGAGATCTCTCCGCGAGGAAAGAATGCGGAAGGAGATCTCGGCCGACAGCCGCCTCCCCTATGAAAAGCTCTTTTTCCGTGAAAGCTTTGATACACCGATCGGAGGGGACGGCGCCGGAGTGCCCTTAGACGCTCTCGAAGCGGTCCGGTGGGCCCCCTCCGCCTGTAATTATCAGCCCTGGCGGCTCATCATCGGCAGCAATGCCGTACATTTCTATCTGCAGCGAAATAAGGGCTTCGGTGAAGGCCGCGCCTTTGATACCCAGAAGATCGACATCGGCATCGCTCTTTGCCACTTTTCCCTTGCCATGGAAGAAGCCGGACAGCCGATACGCTTCATGATAAAAGATCCCGGGATCATCCCTCCCGAGGGAACGCTATACATGGCCAGCTATCAGCTGCCGTAAGATCGTGTCTTTATCGTCATAAGCGCCGGAGCTGATCTCCGGCGCTTATGGTTCGTGTTTTTATCGGTTCTTTCCTATTTTCCGGCCTCCGGCAGGCAGTGCATCTGCGTTCTTCCGAGGACGCGGAAGCCTTCCGCGTGCCCCTTCAAGCTATATAAGCCGAAGAATCTGCTGCGGAGCTGCAGATAGCGGGTCAGCTGCGAAAGTGCATCCGAAGTTTCCGGAAACTGGCTCCGATGAGCGCGGATGCTCTCCATTTGCTTTTCCCGGAAGCTTCCCGTTTTAACATACCGGTTCGGGCTTGCGGTCATATAATACGCCATTGCCTGCACATCGGCTCTTTCCGCGCCGAAGCCTGCCATGATCTCCGCAAACGGAGCAAAAAACGCCAGCTCTCCTGCCGTCTCCCCCACATTCCGATGATCCGCATGGCACTCGCTGTCAACACAGGGGTCCGGAGCAAAAATGACTTCAGGCTGAACCTCGCCGATCACACGGGCAATGCCCGATTTCAGCTCGCCGCGGTCATACATACCGCCATCCGAAAGGCCCAGAAAATGCACGTGGCTTACACCGAGCTTAGCCGCAGCAGCAATACTCTCCTCCTTACGGATCCCGGCAAGCGCCTCGGGGGATGTCCCCTCCGGCATGAAGTCAAGACCGAAACGGCCGTCCGTGCATATCAGGAAGCTGACATGCTTTCCGGCATCAGCAAGCTTTGCTGCCGTCGCTCCCGCGCCGATCTCAATATCATCCGGATGTGGTCCGAGAAACAGGAAACGCTCATATTTCTCTATTTTCGGAAACGGCGCAGCCTTTTTTACCGCAAAAGATAGGATACTCATTGCTTTGTTCTGCCTGCCGATCGCGATCTGCCGGATCATTTTGCCGGAGCGGTCTCAACGCTGACGCTGCCGTCGCTCCCGTAGCTGACGGTAAAGTCATTCGTTCCGTATTCGACCTCTTCCCAATCGACCTCCTTATACGCACGGATCGTGCCCTGTATCGAGTCGATCGTGTCGATCCCGTTCGTTTTCATGAAGCTGCTGGGCAGATAATAGGAGCAGAAGCCGGCAAATCCCGGTTTGGTGTTGTCCCCCCACCAGAGATCATCCACCTCGTGTCCGTTGACCGAAAGATTCGTTACTTCATAGTATACCTCGGCATCCGTCCCGTTTACGCAGTAAAGATAAAGATCTGCTCCGATGCTGCCTTCCGGCTCCGCCGCCTCGACCCAGCTGATGTTCAGCTTATCGCTCTCAACAAGCGTCATCTGAGGGTCCGCCTGCGGTGTAACGGCTTTTCCCGGCTGGAGAGTCAGCGTGCACTGTCCGCTCAGCAGAGGATCGGCTTCCCAGTCATCCGAATATCCGATCTCAAGGAAAAGATCCATTTGATAAGCATGTTCCAGGAGAATATCCTCCATATCGAAGCTATAGACCGTCAGGACCAGATCCTTGCTGCTCTTCGGGTCCACATCCTCATAAAGCAGCTCGCTGCACTTCAGACCGTTCAAATACATATCATCAAGGTCGATCGTGATCGTTTTATCCGTCTTGTTTTCCAAGGTAAAGAGGACCTGCATGTTGCCTTCCTCATCGTTTTGGGCTTCCTTCGCCGTAAGCGTTATATTGCTGTCATCCGTGATGACGACATCGTTCAGGCTGTAATTATCATTGATCCAGGGATAGTCTTCCGAGGTCACCGGAAAAACCGGTTCATCCTGATCGACCGGCTGCGCGTTTTCCTTGACGTCCTTCGGAACCTCAAAATCAACGGCCGCAGCATAGTCCGTATCCATTTTTACCGAAAAGGCGTTCAGCTTGAAGCCCAGCCCCGGAATCAGTTCGTTAAGATCCACAGAAAGCGAATCGAGGCTCAATTCCGCACTTTCCAGCTTCTTTTCATCATTAAAGATCATGGAAATGTGCAGCTCCGCATCCTTAAGCTCCTCTGCAATATCCTTTTCTTCGGTCTGCATCTGATCCTCATCCGTAATCGCATTCAGAGCAGCTTCCTGCAGGTTTTTCCGGACCTCTAAGACGTACTGCGTATCGGTGACCTTCCACTCATAGTCATCGCCGAATATCTCATTCAGCTTAAGGCTTTCGATCGTTTCCGGATCGTCAGAGAGATCCGCGGTCAAGTAATTCCAGGTATCTGTTTCCGGGTTGCCGTAATACAGTTTCCCTTCTTCTTTATCAAGGTAGGCCTTGAGCTTTATATTGTCCGTAAGCTCGGGCACCAGCGATTCTGCTCCTTCGCCGCCTAACATTTCCGTCAGCCGTGCGATCGGTTCGCTGAGATTATTTTTGATCTCGCCTTCCGCGGTCATGCCCTTCTGCATATCCACGGCGCCCCGGATCTTCGGTTCGAGCCGAATGTTCAGCTCTTTTTCATCACCGCTGAGCACGCCGATGATCTGCCCGATAAGAGCCATAAAATCATCATCGCTCTCCGTGCCTTCCGGCGCCTGATACGGCAAAGAAATGTCAAGCACCGCCTCCGAATCAAAGGCAAACCTTGCCTCCTTCTTCATCAGGGCATTTAAGGCCTCTTTGACGACGTCTTCCGGCTTCGCCTCCTTATCCGTTTTCGGGGCCGCTTCGGTCGTGGTTTCGGTTTCCTTCTCCGTCTCCGTCCCCGCTGTAGAGCCGACCGGATCAGCCTTGCCGCAGGCCGCAGCCGAAAGCATCATGGCTGCACACAATACTGCACATAAAAACCTCTTCATCATCTCTCCTCATTCTTTTTCCGGCCTTTACAGGTCTTTTTTGAGTCACGTCTTCATTTTATAGCACAAATCCGCCTGATAGGGCAAGTAAAATATTAATTTCCGCCTTTTTCCGGCCGGACTTTATCCTCTGCGGAAAAGCCGGAGGGCAGCCCCCTACGGAGCTGCCCTTCTTCATGCTGCCGAACCTTGCATCATACCGGCTGCGAGATATCTCTTTATAACGCGCGGAAAAGCACGCATTGTTAAACGTTGACCGCTTCTTCCTCTGTCCTTCCCGCCTTGTCCCTCAGCAGGATCATCAGGTTATTCAGGTTAATGGAATAGGTATAGCGGACTTCATCCGCAAGCTGCATGACCAGCCGGATCCCCATTCCCTTCATCTTATCCTCTCCGTGCGGAACATAGCCGACCGGATCAAATGCCGTGCAGTCGTCGCGAAAGCGGATGACGAAGCGGTCATTTTTATGCACCAGCCGGACAGACAAATGGTGCTCGTTCTTGTCCTTGGTAAAGCCGTGAAGGACAACATTTGACGCCATTTCCTCAACGCACAGCGAGATCTTGTAGCAAAGCGTCCGGTCGGCTCCCTGAGCCAGGCAGAAGTGATAAGCGGCTTCGGATGCCTCCGTGACCTGCTCAACAGACCGGATGTCGAGCTCCATTGTTTCCCTGTTCCTTTCGGTGAAGCCTTCCGGAAGCAGCAGAACGTTCAGCGCGTTCCAGGCGTGATCTCCGCTTTGCTTACGCACAAAGAGGCAAATCAGCAGCAGGGTCATGATTTCGGCGCAGCCGAAATAAAACCAGACAGGCGTCAGAATGGGGCTTTGCGTGCCGAGCGACAAAAGCAGGGCAAAAAGCAGCGGGAACACGGCGTTCTGCACCGTGGAAATGATTTCGGTATAGCGTTCTCTTCCGGCACTCTGATAACCGTTTTTGATCATTCCCGTCAGGCAGCTCGGCATAAGACCGAGGGCATACAGTCTCAGCCCCATCACCGCCATGCTGCGGCTCCTGCCGGCCTCGGTAATGAAAAATCCCACAGCAAACGGGGCAATAAGGACCAGCAGCAAGCCGACGATGCATCCGAGTATTACGCCCTGAAACGCCAGTTCCCTAAGCATGGTCCGAAGCCCGGTCCCATCTTCATCATTATAGAAGATCCCCGTCAGGGTCAAGGAGACGCCGCCGATCCCCGTTGTGATGCAGTTGCTGGCATTTCCGATGCTGCTGATAACGGAAAAAGCCGCCACCGCGTCGCTTCCTCCTCGGAAAAGCAGGATCCGGTTCATGCCGAAGACCATCACCACCGACGCCGCCATGCTGAATATGGCCGGAATGCTGTTGGTGACAAGCTCCTTGATCTTGGCTCTACTGATCAGTCCCGCCGAGAATTTAAAAAAACATTTCTTTGACAGGAAGTAGGCGGCGGCAATAAAGAGTGCGGCATAATAGCTTAAGGAAGAGGCAAGTCCCATCCCGAACATCCCGCCATGGAAAACCGTAACATTCAGCAGATCCATCACCACGTCGGTGGTCGTCATGGCCGCGACAGATACGTTCAGCAGGGTCGTTTTTCCCGCCATCTGCATGAAAGGGACCAGGATCTGCGCCCCCATGGTGGCCGGCGCCCCGAGGATGAATCCGCGGATGTAAGCCGCCGTGTCCGC
>JAZRYN010000172.1:0-13252 GCA_045600745.1 Lachnospiraceae bacterium | reverse complement strand
GTTCTTGCCGTCAGCTTATAATCGGCAGGCGGCAGGTTCTCCGGTTCCTCGGCACCGTACTGGATCCGGTTGATCAGCCGCTGAGGATGCTCGATCCTGACGCCGACGGCAAAGCTCTTTTGAACCATTTCAAGTCCGGCTGAATGAAGGGTAAGGAAGGTTTCCCGCGCACTGTGGCCGACGGCAAGGATCATCGCCCCGGCGGCAAGAACATCCGTTTCCCCGGTCAGCGTGTTTTCCGTGCAAGCTGCACAAAGAACGCCGTTTTCCGTACGGATCCCCGTCAGGCGGGTATGAAAGAGGAAACGCCCCCCTTTTCGGAGGATCTGCTGACGCATATTCTTCACCACCGATTTCAGGCAGTCCGTCCCGATATGGGGCTTCGCGTCATAGCCTATGGACGGATCCGCCCCGCAGGCAGTGAAGATCCGCAGCACTTCCCGGATGCGCCCCTCGGGATCGCGGATGCCGGTCGAAAGCTTTCCGTCGGAAAACGTTCCCGCACCGCCTTCGCCGAACTGGACATTTGACCACGGCTTCAGCTTGCCTCCCTCCCAGAAGGCACGGACATCCCTGTCCCGTTCCTCGACCGGCGCCCCCTGCTCAAGCAGGAGCGGGCTATAGCCCGCCTCCGCCAGCATCCATGCCGCAAACAGACCGGCAGGTCCCGCACCGACGATGATGACCGGCGCCGGCAGCCTTTCGCTGCCCGAAGCGGGGAGGCGATAGCTTACGGGAGTTATTCTTTCCGCCTTCACCCCTCTGCTGCGCCTCAGCAGTTCGCTTTCTCTTTTTTCTTCCATTCCGCCGATATCAACGGTGTAAACGTAGCGGATATCATCCTTCCTCCGCGCATCGACCGAGCGGCGCGCTATCGTATAGGGCGGCAGGGTGCCGCCGGCAAAGCGGCAGATCTTTTTCTCCAGTACGGCTCTTCTTTCCTTTTCGGGAAGCGCCGGAACGGTCAGATTATGAATTCGGATCATGTTAACCTCTATTTATGATAAGGCTCTCCGCGGATGATGCGGAAGCTTCTGTACAGCTGTTCCAGCAGGATCACGCGCATCAGCTGATGAGGAAATGTCATGCGGGAAAAGCTGAGAAGCTCGTCCGCCCGCCGCAGAATATCCCCGGAAAGTCCGAGCGACCCGCCGATCACAAAGCAGATGTGGCTGTTTCCGGATACGCCGAGTGTTTCGATCTTCCGGGAAAGCTCCACGGAGTCCGGGGCCTTTCCCTCGATAGCCAGCGCGATCACATAAGCGTCCTCCGGAAGCCGGGAAAGCAGCCGCTTCCCTTCTCTGTCCTTAATGGCTTCCTTCTCCGCCGCGGAGGCTTTTTCCGGCGTTTTCTCATCCTCAAGCTCGATGATCTCCACCTTTGCATAGCGGGTCAGCCGCTTCATGTATTCCCGGACAGCTTCGCTGAAATAGCTTTCCTTGATCCGTCCGATGCATAAGATCGTCATTTTCATCAGGCGCTTCTCCTTATCATTCCCTATTATAGCCGCCGGGCTTCTCCCGTCAATCGCCGGCAGGGAATATTTCCCCTGTTCCGCGGCGCCGGAGGGGCAGGGGAGGCTGTTTTATTCTTCTGATCCCCGGAAGCCTTCCCCAGGCTGCCGCCGGGATCGCTTAAGGAGGAGGGGAAAGCCTGCATTTCAAAAGGGCCGGCAGAAAGATCAGCTTTCCGCCGGCCCTCCGTTCTGCACAGAGCCGTTATCCGATCGGGGTTCAAAAGCGTCCCGCTCACCGGCTCCGGGCAGCGGCATACGGGATTATTTTCCGTAGACCTCCTGCAGCTTCAGCAGGTGTTCGTATTTATCCTTTGCCAGGTCTGCCGCCTTGTCAAACAGCTCCTCGGCACGCTCCGGATTCTTCAGCTGCAGCGAGGTATAACGAACCTCTCCCTGCAGGAACTGCTTGTAATCCATGGTCGGCGCCTTGCTGTCGAGCTGGAACGGCTGTTCCTTGCGCGGATCGAAACGGAAATTGTGCCAGTAGCCGGCGGCTACCGCATTCTTCTCCTCGGTCTGAGCCTTGCTCATGCCTGCCTTGATACCGTGGTTGATGCACGGTGCGTAGGCAATGATCAACGACGGGCCGTGATAGCTTTCCGCCTCTACCAGAGCCTTGACGGTCTGATTGTAGTTCGCGCCCATGGCGATCTGCGCCACATAGACGTAGCCGTAGCTCATCGCGATCTGTGCCAGATCCTTCTGCTTGATATCCTTGCCGCCTGCCGCAAACTGGGCCACGGCGCCTACATTGGTCGCCTTGGAGGACTGACCGCCGGTATTGGAATAGACCTCGGTATCAAAGACCATGATGTTGATGTCACGGCCGGAAGCGATCGCGTGGTCAAGGCCGCCGAAGCCGATATCGTAGGCCCAGCCGTCACCGCCGAAGATCCACTGAGACTTCTTGCCCAGGAATTCCTTATTCTTCAGGATGTAAGCTCCGTCCTCGCACTTTCCGGCACAGCCGTTCTTTTCCATGTGGGCGACCAGACGCCGGACCACATCGTTGTTGGCACGGCTGTCATCATAGGTCTCGAAGTACTCGGCAATGAGAACCTTCATCGTTTCATCGCCCGTCTTCTCACCGGCAGCCTTTAACTTCTCGGCAAGGGCATTGCGGATGGTGGACTGGCCGAGCTCCATGCCGAGACCGAATTCGGCGTTGTCTTCAAACAGGGAATTATTCCAGGCGGGGCCGCGGCCTTCTTTGTTCACCGTGTAAGGCGTGGACGGCGAGCTGTTGCCCCAGATGGAGGTGCAGCCGGTGGCATTGGCGATATACATACGGTCGCCGAAAAGCTGAGTGATCAGCTTGGCATAAGGAGACTCACCGCAGCCGGCGCAGGCGCCGGAGAATACAAGCAGCGGCTGCTTGAACTGGCTGCCCTTGACGGTGCTTTCCTTGAACTTGTCGATGACCTCCGGCTTGTCCGGAAGCGCTGCGGCAAAATCGAAGGCCTTCTGGCAGTCCTTGTTGTCCTCGAAAGAGGCCATGGTCAGGGATCTGGTCGGGCAGACGTTCACGCAGCTGCCGCAGCCAAGGCAGTCCATTGCGGACACGACGATGCCGAACTTGTAGCCGGGCATCATATTCATATCCTTCATCGGCATGCCGGCAGGCGCCGCTGCAGCATCTTCGGCATTTAATGCCACCGGACGGATCGCCGCATGAGGGCAGACGTACGAACAGAAGTTGCACTGTGCACATTTGGCGGAATCCCATACCGGGATCAGCACGCTGACGCCGCGCTTTTCGAAGGCGGCGGAGCCGGAAGGCGTGGAGCCGTCGGCGTATTTCAGGAATGCGGAAACCGGAAGGTTCTGGCCGTCATGCGCATTGATCGGCTTCTGGATGTTGTTGACAAAGTCCACGACATCCTTGCGGTCGCCGGAAGTAAGCTCGAAGAGCGGCTCGTCCTTGCAGTTTTTCCAATCCTCAGGCACCTTGACCATATGGTATTCCTTCACCCCGGCTTCAATGCCCGCATGGTTCATGGCCACGACAGCTTCGCCCTTCTTGGCGTAGGAATGTGTCGCGGCATCCTTCATGTAGCGGATCGCATCCGCCTCCGGAATGACGCCGGAAATAGAGAAGAAGGCCGCCTGCAGGATGGTGTTGATGCGGCCGCCGAGGCCGAGCCTCTGGCCGATATCGACGCCGTCGATCGTATACAGCTTAATACCGTGCTCCGCGATATAGCGTTTCATCTGGCCGGGCAGATGCTTATTCAGGCCTTCCTCGTCCCAGGGGCAGTTAAGCAGGAAGCTGCCGCCGTCCACGACCTCCTGGACCATGTTGTACTTACGCACATAGGAAGGGTTGTGGCATGCCACGAAGGAAGCCTTATTGATGTAGTAGGTGGACTGGATCGGCGCATCGCCGAAGCGAAGGTGAGAGATCGTCAGACCGCCCGATTTCTTAGAGTCGTATTCGAAATAAGCCTGAACGTATTTATCCGTATGGTCACCGATGATCTTGACGGAGTTCTTATTTGCTCCGACAGTGCCGTCAGCACCGAGCCCCCAGAATTTGCAGGAGATGGTAGAGGCAGGCTGAGTATCGGGGTCCTCTTCGACCTTCAAAGACAGTCCGGTAACATCATCTTCGATGCCGATCGTAAAGACCGGCTTTTTCTCATTGCGGAAGACCGCGACGATCTGACCGGGCGTGGTATCCTTGGAGCCGAGGCCGTAACGGCCGCTGAACACCTTCGCATCATGGAAGCGGGTGCCGCGGATCGCCGCCAGAACGTCCATATACAACGGCTCGCCCATGGCGCCGGGTTCCTTGGTCCGGTCGAGCACGGAGATCTTCTTTACGGTTTCGGGGATCACAGCAAGCAGATGCTTGGCGCTGAACGGACGGTACAGACGGACCTTGACCGCGCCGACCTTCTCGCCGGCCGCCACAAGGTAATCCACGACTTCATCGATGGTATCGCAGACCGAGCCCATCGCAATGATGATCTGCTCGGCATCCGGCGCGCCGTGATAGTTGAAGAGCTTATAATCGGTGCCGATGCGGCGATTGACCTCGTTCATATAGCCCTCTACGATAGCCGGGAAAGCTTCGTAGGCTCTGTTGGACGCCTCGCGGACCTGGAAGAAAATATCCGGGTTCTGAGCGGAGCCCTTCTGGCAGGGATGCTCGGGGTTGAGCGCGGAATTGCGGAAAGCCTGAACCGCATCCATATCGACCATTTCCTTGAGCTCGTCATAATCCCAAGTCTCGATCTTCTGGTACTCATGAGAAGTACGGAAGCCGTCAAAGAAGTTCAGCACGGGAACGCGGCCCTTGATCGTGGAAAGATGGGCCACAGCAGTCAGATCCATGACCTCCTGCACACTGCCCTCGCAGAGCATGGCAAAGCCGGTCTGGCGGCAGGCGTAAATATCGGATTGGTCACCGAAAATACAAAGCGCATGAGTTGCCAGGGTACGTGCGGCAACATCGATGACGCAGGGCAGCATTTCACCGGCGATCTTGTACATATTGGGAATCATCAGGAGCAGTCCCTGAGAAGCCGTATAGGTCGTCGTCAGGGCGCCGGAGGTGATTGCGCCGTGAACGGCACCGGCAGCGCCGCCCTCCGACTGCATCTCCATGATCTTGACCGTCTGGCCGAAAATGTTCTTTCTTCCCTCGGTTGCCCACTGATCAGCCACCTCCGCCATCGGGGACGAAGGCGTGATCGGATAGATTGCGGCAACATCCGAGAACGCGTAGGATACATGCGAAGCAGCGGTATTCCCATCCATTGTTTTTCTTTGTCTTGCCATTGTGATTCCTCCTGCATATAGTGAAAACATTATTTCCTGTTTGCAAAACATACATTTTCCATTATAATGCATGGATAAGGAAAGTCAATAAAACGTTTCCTGCTTTCCTGCATTTTTTTTGATGCTTTTGACTTAGATTTCTAAGGCCGAAGGAGGCTCTTATGGCACTTGATGGCATTACCGTTGCCGCATTAGTAAATGAGATCCGAACAAAATGTCTCGGCGGGCGCATCACCCGCATCGCCGAGCCGGAAGCAAATGAGATCCTGCTGACGATAAAGAGCAGCGAGCAGTACCGCCTTCTGCTCTCGGCCGACCCGTCTCTTCCGCTTGTCTACCTTACGGCGGAAAGGGGAAAAAGTCCTCTGACGGCGCCGGGCTTTCTCATGCTGCTCCGCAAACACCTGCAGGGCGGACGCATCACTTCCGTCACGCAGCCGGGACTCGAAAGGGTGATCCGGCTCGAGGTCGAGCACCTGAACGAGCTGGGCGACCTCTGCCGCAAGGCCCTGATCCTGGAGCTCATGGGCAAATACAGCAATCTGATCTTCGTTAGCGACAACGATCAGATCCTTGACGCTATCCGCCGCGTTCCGTCATTCGTCAGCTCCGTCAGAGAGGTTCTTCCGGGCCGGACCTATTTCCTGCCGAACACGATGCATAAGACCGATCCTCTTGAAATGAGCAGCGAAAGCTTTCTTCCGCTGTTTGACGGCAGGCACAGCCCTGTCGAAAAAGCCGTAAACGAATGCTTCACCGGATTCAGTCCGCTGATGGCAAGAGAGGTCGTTCAGGCAGCGGGCTTTGACGGTGCGGAGTGCTCCTCGGAGCTTGGCACGGAGGACCGCCTGCGGATCTTTGCGGCGATCGAAGCCGTTCTTGCCCCGGTAAAGGCCGAAGATTTCTCTCCTCGTATCTATCTGCACGGAGGGAAGCCGTTTGAGTTTTCCGCTCTGCCGCTGTCGGTATTCCGTCAGGAGGAATACCGCAGCTATGACAGCATCAGCGAGGCCATGGAGGTCTTCTTTTCCGAGAAAAACGCATCTACGCGCATGAAACAGCGCTCCGCTGATCTGCGTCACATCGTTCAGCTCGCGCTCGAGCGCACCTCAAAAAAGCTCGACCTGCAGCAGAAGCAGTTAAAGGATACCGAAAAAAGGGACCGGCTCAAGCTCTTCGGCGAGCTGCTGAAAGCCTTCGGCTGGCAGGCAGCCCCCGGCGACACCGTTCTTTTATGCTCCGACTGGACAAGCGGCAGGGAGGTAAGCGTGCCGCTCGACGGCAGCCTGAGCGCCGCCGAAAATGCTCAAAAATATTTTGAACGTTATCAGAAGCTGAAACGCACCTTTGAAGCGACTTCGCAGCAGATCGAAGAAACGCAGGCCGATCTTGCCTACCTGCGTTCGGTTTCCGCGCACCTCTCAAGAGCTGAATCGGAGGAGGATCTGACCGGGATCAAGGCGGAGCTTACCGAAACCGGATGGATCCGAAAAGGCCGGGGCGGCAGCAAAAAAGAGAAAGCCCCGAAAGCCGGAAGACCACTGTCTTTTATTTCCTCCGACGGCTTTACGATCTTTGTCGGGAAAAACAACCTGCAGAATGAGGAAGTCACGTTTAAGCTGGCAAACGGCGGCGACTGGTGGTTCCACGTCAAAGGCATGCCGGGATCTCATGTCATTGTGAAAACCGAGGGGAAGGAGCTGCCCGATCGCTGTTTTGAAGAGGCTGCAGCGCTCGCCGCCTGGTACTCCTCCGCCCCCCGCGGGGAAAAGACCGAGGTCGATTATACCCGCCGGAAGGAGATCAAAAAACCGGGCTTATACAAGCCCGGCATGGTCGTTTATCACACTAATTATTCTCTGATGGTCTTTCCTTCGCTTTTGCCCCATCAGCCATAAGGAAAGCGGACAGCTCATCCAGCAGCTGCTGCAGCCTTGCCGTTTTGATCTCGGCGCCGCCCTGAAGCAGCTGCTGCGTGAAGCGGTTCATCGCTTCCGTATAACCGTCCGACCTTTTGACCTTTCGGATCACATTCGGCATCTGCTCTCTCAGGGCGGATGCCGTTTCGTCGCCCTTAAGCGCCTTGTCCTTCAGCGCGGACAGGCTGACCGGAACGGTTCCCTTTGCCGTATAGCGGGAAAGCTGTGCCTTATCGGAGATCAGATATTCCGCGAGCTTATGGCAGAGAGAGAGCTTTTCTTCATCCGCCTTCGGCGATACGCCGATCAGAGTAAAGCTGCCGCGGGAGATCTCAGGCAGCTTTTCTTTTCCGAAAAGGATCTCCGGCAGCGCCGCCACCGCATAGTTCTCGCCCAAAAACGTCTTCAGATCCTGCGTCTGGCAGCTGTCGGCGATCATCGCCCCTGCCTGCTCTTCCGTATAGGTAAAAGCCAGGATCGGACTTCCCTCCACGCCGCGGAAGGCGGGCATGGACATAAGCGACTGCATCATCTTCGCTGCCTGCAGCCCTTTTTCCGTATAATAATCACAATTCACCGACTCGATGCTTCCGTCAAGGCGCATATCCGCTTCATAGGTCAGACCGCAGCTCAGGAAAAGAAGCGCCGGATAAGGAACGATCTCTGTGCCGACGTAGAAGCAGCGTCCTTTTTCTCCGCACTGCTTGATCACGGAGGAAAGCTCCGAAGCATCACTGACGATGCTCTTGTCATAATACAGCAGCATGGTGTTATCCAGCGACGCCGGATAGGCAAACATCCCCTCTTCATCGCTTGCCGCTGTGATCCCTGCCTCAGCCGCAGCCGTTTTAAGGCGCGAAGCCGCCGCCTGCGGCACGGCGCTCAGGAGATCTTCTTTTCTCAGTGTATCGTAGTCGTCCGAATAAAAGAAAAACAGATCGGGCATTCCCTCCGCGGCGGGCGTGCCGCCCTCCGCAGGATCCGCTGTCTCTCCGACACGGGCGATCAGGTCCTCCGCGTTGACCGGCTTGACCGTGACCGTATATTCTCCGGCCTCCGCTGCATTTTCTTCGAAATACTCCGCGCAGAGCTCTTTCGTCAGCTCCTCCTCATTGGCAAAGGTCCAGATAACGATCTCCTTCCGGGGATCCTCCGTCGTGTCCTCCTCAGCCAGGCTTACCGTCTGTTCTGTCCCGGACGGAGACGTTTCATCCGGCGGCACGGAGCCTTCCGTAGACGCCGGCAGCAGGGAGCAGGCCGAAAGAAGCATGAGGCAGGCGGCAAACAGGGCGCATATTTTTTTCATGAGGTAAGTCCTCCGTTTCTTTCATAGATTTCGAGCCGGTTCTCTTCCATGTCGCGCATGGACAGCGAAACGCCCGGATATTTATCGGCAAAATATTCCTTTAACGCCGCCGCGAAAGCCAGCGAGCGGTGCTGGCCGCCGGTACAGCCGAGGCCGACCACCAGGCGGCTCTTGCCCTCTTTTATATACAGCGGGATCGAGTATTCCAGAAGATCGCGTATCTTTTCAAAAAGAGCGCCCCCCTCCTCGCTTCCGAGCACATAGTCCCGGACCGGCTGATCGGCGCCCGTCAGATGCCTCAGCTCATCCACATAATACGGATTGGGCAGGCACCGCACGTCAAAAACAATGTCGGCATCTGCCAGGATCCCGTATTTATAGCCGAAGGCAACAAACTCGATGCTCATCGTAACGCCGCCCTCTTTCCCGAATATCCCGATGAGCTTCTGCCGAAGCCCGCCGGAGGAAAGGCGGCTGGTATCCAGCACGATATCCGCCGAAGAGCGAAGGTTCGCAAGGATCTCTCTTTCCCTGTGCAGCGCACTCGTCAGATCGCCCACATCTCCCCGCTGAATGAGAGGATGCAGCCTGCGGCTCTCCTTATAGCGGTTTTTCAGCGTGTTGTCCGAGGCGTCAAGGAACAGGATGCGGGTCCTTATGCCTTTTTCCGAGAGGTCCTCCGCCAGACGGTCGATCCCGGCAAGCAGCTTCTCCGAACGGATGTCCACGGTGACCGCCGTCTTCTCATGCGGGGTGTTGGATGCGATCTCGGCATCCAGCATATAAAGGATCAGCTGCGGCGGAAGGTTGTCCACGCAGTAATATCCCATATCCTCCAGATTCTGCAGCGCGTGCGTCTTGCCCGCACCGCTCATGCCGGTCACGATGAGAAGATCCATCTTTGCTCCTTTCCGTCCCTGACTGTACCGCAGGGCGCCTTCCTGAGGCAGAGCCACCCTGCCTCTCCCGAAAACAAACAGGGCACGGTGATGTGTTACCGGGCCCTGTTTTGCAGTGAACAGATCAGATAATTTACTTTTTCAGGAAGCCGGGTACATTGATTTCGCGGCGCTGGACCGTTGAATCCGGGACCTTGATCTGGGAACGGTTGTATCCCTGACCGGGGTTGACCTGCGGCGTCTCACCGGCGCTTATCGGAGCGGCAGCCGGCTTGAAACCGGCAGGGCGGGAGCCGAGCAGACCGCTGCTGTTCGTAAAGGTCTTGGAAATATTAGAGCCCGAAGAGGCATCCGGTTCATCCAGACCGGTGGCAATCACGGTGATCGTCACCTCATCCTGGATCGTATCGTCGTACATGGCGCCGAAAATGATATTGGCTTCTTCACCGACAAGCTCGGTGATATAGTTCGCCGCATCATAGACCTCCATCAGGCCGATATCGCCGGACACGTTGATGATAACATGCGTTGCCCCGAGAATGGTGGTCTCCAGTAACGGGCTGGAAGCGGCCATCTTGACGGCCTCAATGGCTTTATCATCGCCCTTGGCGCGTCCGATGCCGATATGGGCAATGCCCTTATCCTGCATGACGGTCTGTACATCGGCAAAGTCAAGATTGATCAGAGCCGGGACGCTGATCAGATCGGTAATGCCCTGAACGGCCTGCTGCAGCACTTCGTCCGCCATCTTTAAGGCGTCCGGCATCGTCGTGCGGCGGTCAACGATCTCTAAGAGCTTGTCGTTCGGAATGACGATCAGCGTGTCCACGCCCTCGCGCAGGCGCTCGATGCCGTTCAGTGCGTTCTGCATGCGGACCTTGCCTTCAAAACGGAAGGGCTTCGTCACAACACCAACGGTCAATATCCCCATTCCCTTCGCGATGCGCGCAATTACGGGAGCCGCACCGGTGCCGGTACCGCCGCCCATTCCGCAGGTGACAAAGACCATATCGGCGCCCTGGATGGCGTTTGCGATCTCATCCTCGCTCTCCTCCGCCGCTTTTTCACCGATCTCGGGTTTTGCTCCTGCACCGAGGCCCTTCGTCAGCTTTTCTCCGATCTGGATGGCTGTCGGAGCCTTGCACATCTGCAGGGCCTGACGGTCTGTATTAATGGCGATAAACTCCACGCCTCCGGTATTGGTATCGATCATACGGTTAACGGCATTATTGCCGGCTCCGCCGACGCCCACGACAATAATTTTTGCTGCGCTTTCGGATTCGTTGACTTTGATTTCTAACACTGCTGAAAACCTCCACATGCCGAGCTATTTTATCAAGCAGAATAAGGCTGAGCAGAATCTCCCCGGGCCTAACTCTGCGGCAGATCACATTTAGTAAAGTATATTTGATTTCCGGCAAATAATCAATACCGAAAATCGCTTTTTGTCGAATTATTTGAAAATGTACGAGGGATGGGCTTCCCCTTTTTTGTAGCTGTCCAGATACAGCGTCCCTTTCCTTCCGAAGAGCTCCGGAAGCGTATCGCACATCACGGAAAGCTTGGCCTCAAGGTCATCTCCGGAGCCCAAAAGCACGGTAATGTCGCCGAGCACCACTGAGACGCCTGCCTGCGAAAAGCGTATCTCTTCCGTCATTTCGGCAAGCGATCTTTCCTCATTTCCCTGTTTTACCCGGTTGCTGTCCAGAAACTGGGTAATGGTCAGAATACTGCTAAAGCTGTCCGGATCGTCAACCTTTAACTTTTCCCCGAGAACCGCGTGGTCGTTGCCGAAGCCGGTCACCTCGAAGATCCCCGGAAGCCTCATTTCACTGCTTTCCACGACCGTTCCGTCCCAGTCGAAGTAAAGGTAATACTGCTGAAAACGCAGAAATCCGATCACGGATTTTTCGTATACCTTCGCGGTAACGTGTCGGAAGCCGTGAAAGCTGACCGTATATTTTTCAATGAAGGGGATCGTCCGGTGCTTTGAAAATCTCTCCTGAAAAAAGTAGATCAGGGCCCGGTCGCTTTTTCCTTCAAGGATCTTTTCCTTTAACTCGTTCGGCGAATAATAGCTGTTTTCCCCTTCGACGGTAAATTCCCGAATCGGCAGGAAGCAGGTCACGATCCCCATCAGCAAAAGCAGGGCGGCAAGAAGGATCACATAGCGTTTCATGTCTCTTTCTTCCCTTCTTCGATCAGCTCCTGTTCGGGATTGTCGCGCCCGACGGAAAGCACCATTCCGATCTCAGCCATATAGAACAGCGACGCCGTTCCGCCGTAGCTGACGAAGGGAAGCGTGACCCCCGTATTCGGCAGCACGCCGCTGACAACGCCGATGTGCAGGATCACCTGGAGAGCGAAATGCACCATCACGCCGATCACCAGCAGGCTTCCGAACAGATCGCGGCTGCGGCAGGCGATGAGCATCATCCGGTACAGCATAAACAGGTACAGAATGATCAGTGCGATGGCGCCGAAAAGGCCGAGCTCCTCGCAGAGGATGGCAAAGATCATATCATTCGAGGATTCGGGGACAAAGCCGAGCTTCTGCGTTGACGCGCCGAGTCCCTTGCCGAACACGCCGCCCGAGCCGATGGCATACAGTCCCTGAACGACCTGATAGCCGTCCCCCTGTGCGTCATACATCGGATCGTTCCAGATATAGATGCGCTTAAGCTGATAAGCCTTGAGCAGGCCCGTCTTTTCGATCTTTTCGCCGATAGCGGTCAGTGTGTCGAGCGGCAGCAGCTTAATGGTGATCATCAGGACAAGCACGGTCGTAATGCCGATCCAGAAGACGACCCGTCTCAGTTTTTTTTCGCTGACCATCATGATCATGGCGACCGGGATGGCTAATATGATAACACCGGAGCTCAAGTTGTTCTTTAAGACCAGAAAGCCGGGCACGGCGCAGATCCCGATGATCATAAACAGCCACTTGGTGCGGTCGATCTCCTTCGCGTTCTGATGGATCAGGAACGCCGTCACCAGTATGACCGCTATCTTGACTAACTCCGCGGGCTGGAAGGAAAGGCTGCTGGTGATCCTCATCCAGCGCGTCTGGCCGTTGGTATTGATCCCGAGGCTGGTAAAATTGGTCAGCACCATGCAGATCACAGCTGCTGCATAGGCGATCCAGACAAAAAATGCGTAAGTCCTGTGCGGGATCAGGGAGATAATGACGGCCGCCGCCAGACTGACGCCGTACAGCATGAGCTGATGCCGAAAATAATACGTTCCGTCTTTGATCTTAAGCTCCGCCGAATAGTAGCTGGCGCTGTAGATCATGATCAATCCGAAAACACACAAAAAGAGGACGACGAACAGCAGACTGAAGTCGTAGCCGGACAGCCATCTTATTCCGTTTTCGGACCGGTGTTTTTTCATGATCCCTCTCTTACCAGATCTTTAAAATGATCTCCCCTGACTTCAAAATTCGGGTACATATCCCAGCTTGCGCAGGCAGGCGACAGCAGTACGGTATCGCCGGGCTGTGCCTTCTCCTCCGCGATCCGCACCGCTTCCTCCATGGAAGAAGCAAAGCTGTACGGAACCGGGCAGACCCTGTCGGTGCACGCGGCGATCGCCTGTGCCGTTTCCCCCATCAGGATCAGATGCTTGACCCGGTCTTTGAAGAGCCCCACCATTTCATCATAGTCGGCGCCCTTATCAAAGCCGCCGGCGATCAGAACGACCGGCTTTGTCATGATCCCGAGCGCCTTGACCGTAGAATCCGGGTTGGTGCCCTTGGAATCGTTGTAGTAATCGACGGCCCTTTTGCTGCAGACATATTCCATGCGGTGCGGAACAGCCGTAAAGCTCA
>JAZRYN010000171.1:0-5959 GCA_045600745.1 Lachnospiraceae bacterium | reverse complement strand
GGTCCCTCAGCAGACCGATGATCTGCGCCCTGATCGGCGCGTCCAGCGCAGAAACCGGCTCATCGGCAATGATCAGCTCCGGCTGCAGCACGGCTGCCCGTGCAATTCCGACGCGCTGGCGCTGCCCGCCCGAAAGCTCATGCGGATAGCGCATCGCATGCTCCGCAGGAAGCCCCACGAGCGCCATCATGTCAAGGACTCTTTTCCTGATCTCCTCCTTTGACGCTCCTCCGCGGATCACCAGTCCCTCCGCGATGCTGTCCCCCACGGTCATGCGGGGGTCGAGCGACGCCGCCGGGTCCTGGAAGATCATCTGGATGCCGCCGGACTGCGGGTCCTTTCCCCGGAAGTCGATCCGCCCTTCCGTCGGAGCATACAGGCCGGCTATGCACCTCGCCGCCGTCGTTTTGCCAGAGCCGGATTCGCCGACCAGCCCGTAGACCTCGCCCCGCCGGATGAAAAGACTGACGTCATCAAGCACTTTCACGGCTCCGAAGCTCTTGCCAAGGTGCTCGGCCCGAAGGAGAACGTCCGGGGAGCCGTCAGGCTGCTCCGAAAGAGGCTTCTTCCCTCTGCCGGGTTCTCCGGAAGCTTCCGCCGGTTTTTTCTCATCTGTCACCGCCCGTCCGAAAGCCGCGGCAAGAAGCCTGCGGGTATACGGATGAGAGGGGTGCGCCATCAGCGTTTCCGTCTTTTCACATTCCACGAGCCTTCCGCCCTGCATAACGGCCACTCGGTCCGCCATTCCGGCGGCAATGCCGAGGTCATGGGTAATAAAAATGACCGACAGCCCGCGCTCCGCCTTAAGGCGGCGGAGCATTTCCAGAATTTGCGTCTGGATGGTCACGTCGAGCGCGCTTGTCGGTTCATCGCAGATCAGAATATCCGGCTCAGCCGCAAGAGCAGCAGCGATCACGATGCGCTGCCGCATACCGCCGGAGAAGGCAAAGGGATACTGTTTGAAGCGTTTCTGCGCATCTCGGATCCCCACCTCCGTCATCAGCCGGACAGCCTCCTGCCGCGCCGTCTTCCGGCTTTCGCCCTTCAGTCTCAGGACCTCGCCGATCTGTCTGCCGACCGGCATGGTCGGGTCGAGCGAGCTCAAGGGGTCCTGAAGGATAATGCCAAGGCGGCTCCCGCGGAGCTTCTGCTTGTCACGCTCTGAAAGCTGCAGAAGGTTCCTCCCGCCGTAAATGATCTCCCCGCAGCAGGAAGCGTTCCCCGGAAGAAGGCCCATGACGGCCTTCGCCGTCACGGATTTTCCGGAGCCCGATTCACCCACGAGGGCAAGCATCTCTCCTTTAGCCAGAGAAAAGCTGACGCCGCAGACCGCCTGCAGCCGCCCCTCGGCGGCAGGGAACGATACATTCAAATCATTTACCTGCAGAATCTTTTCCATGGATGCCGTATTTGACCTCGAAAATCAGTATTTTATTTCCCCTCCGCAGGAAGCCAGATAGGCTTCCCACTCAGCTTCGCTGTAATGGTATCTCAGGTAGGCTGCGCCGTCCTCTCCCCGCGCCCGGTCATAGCCGCCGAAGGGATAGGACGCCTGAGGAGAAAGCAGCATCAGAAGGGTCTCCTCTCCCGCCGATACGGGATACGCTTCCTCCGGATGATCGCCGCCGGTAAAGCGCTCAAGCTCCTCCTCGGAAAAAAGACAGTTCATCAGTTCGCCCTTACGGAACAGGTCGCGGCGCGCTTTTGCCTCAGCCTCTTCCCGGACGAAAACGGCTGTTGCCTGGTACACCGGCAGCGTCTTCCCGTCCCGGGGATCCGTATAGCTATGTTCACCGTCCGTCCAGCCGTACCAGCCGTCGTTTCGGGCAAAGCGCATATACTCGCCCGGCACGTATTCCGTCATCACATAGGGCCCGCAGGAGGGGCTGGTCTCGGGGCTCGTCCCGTATTTCGAGGAAAGGACACCGTCTTCCTCGCTCAGGCAGGCATCGTAGACCGACGTTTCGACGATCCAGCTCCGGCACAGCGCAAGGGCCAGTCCGGACAGGCTGACCGGCCTGTCCAGGACCAGGGTGATCTCCTTGTCGCCGGTCTTCAGAATTCCGACGGAAGAAAAATCCGCTTCCGGGTATGTCTTGCGGAAGGAGAGGTAATAGGCGATCTCGTCTTCCGTTTCCCCGCCCCATTCGTCACTTCCGATAAAGCCGCCGAAAACGGTTCTTATCTCATCGGTAAGCGGAACATATCCGCTGTCGTCCGCTGCATTTTCAAGCACCTCAAAGACTTCCCCGGGAATATAGCCGAAACGGTAATAATCCCGCAGGGAGTTGCCGCCGAGCCAGCCGTATCCGTTCTCATCCAGACCGATGGCAAGCGGGAAGCCCTCCTTCGTGACATAAACGCCGTCGGCGCCCTTTTCCATGTCCTCCGGCTGACAGGCAAGCGTCGTGCCGTCCGGCGAATTGGTCAGCATCCGGGAAGAGCCGCCGAACGCATAGGCCTCGGCGCCGGCAAGGCAGAGGCTTCCCTCCCAGTAATCACAGGCACGGGCATTCATCAGCTTCGGGTCCAGCAGCCTTTTCATTGACTCGACATACGTATCGGCGTCGATCGGCGTGCCGTCCTGCCATGCCGCCTCCGGATCTAACGCTATCCGGAAGGCATAGCCCTCCGCCGCCTCTTCGGGTATGCCGAACTCAGGGTGCAGGGCTTTAACCACCGCCGTCACGTCCTCCGGCAGCGCCGCCGCCATTTCGGGAAGCAGCGTGCAGCCGGCAGGAAGCGTTTCTCCGTAAGCTCCCGTCCCTGCCGCTGCTTCGGCTTCGTCACTCTCCGGCTCCTCAGCCCCGGTCTCCTGTTCCGCTTCGTCCGTCTCCGGCACGGCTTCGTCCGTCTCCGGCTCGGCCTTGTCCGTCTCTTTCCCGGCGGCAGCCTCTCCTGCGTCCTCCGGGGCGATACGGTAAAGCCCCGCGGTGATATAGCGGAGCGGATAGGCCTCTTCGGCACCGGTGACACGGTGAGGGTTCCAGTCTGCGGAAAGCGAGCTGACCGCATCCTTATAGACATATTCCGGCTCTTCCGGCTCCGCACCGGCGGACGGCTCCTCCGCCGTCGTTTCCGGCGTCTGCGGAGAGGAAGGCGTCTCTGCCGCGCCGCAGGCCGCAAGAGAAAGCACCGCGGCAAATGTCAGCATCAATGAGAGTAGTTTCTTCATCATCGTTTTTATCCTGTTCCGGCAGGGTCTTTTCCCCGCCGGGTTGTTCTTAAGATAAGTGCTATTCTATTGAAAAAGGCGCAATAATGCAAGTGCTTCTTTTCGGCTTCCCGCAATGGCCTTTCCGGTCGGGCTTGCAATTCCTCCGCATCTCCGCTACAATGGCAGACGTGCAGGAATGACCGTTCCCGGCCGGGGTGCCCTGCTCCGGTACGGCTCGTATGTTTCCTGTCTGAAAAACCGAGGAAATTCGATTATGAAAGAAGTTTTCTGGCAGGCCGTCTCTTCCGTCAGCGTCATTTTTCTTCTGACCGCCACCGGTTATCTGATGGGTAAAAAGGGCTGGATGGACAAGAAGGCCAAGGCCTTCATCAGCAGCTTTTTGATGACCATACTTGTCCCCGCCAACTGCATCAACGCGCTGATCAGCAACCTGACCCGCGATACACTGAGTGATTACGGGATCTATCTGCTGATCGCCCTGATCGGCATGGCTCTCAGCAACGGGCTCTGTCTCTTGCTTTGCCGGCTTTTCCGAGTCCCTAAGACGAAGACCGGCCTGTTCATTTTCATGGGAGCCAACTCCAACGCGGTCTTTATCGGGCTTGCCATCTGCCGGGAGCTCTTCGGCGATGGCTGCGCTCCCTTTGTCATGGTCTTCTATGCGTTAAACTCACTATCTCTCTGGCTGATCGGCGTCATGGCCGTCCGCCGGTCCTTCGGCTCAGAGCACGAAAGCCTCGGCAAAACACTGTTAAAGGTGCTTATTTCTCCGGCGATGCTCGGTCTTCTGACCGGTCTTGCCCTGATCCTTCTGAATGTCCGCCTGCCCGGCTTTGCATCAAGCTATATCAGGCACCTGAGCGCCCTCGTTTCGCCGCTCGCCATGATCATGACCGGCTTTATCATCTATGAGCTCGGACTGCGATCGCTGGTGATGGACAAAACGACGACTCTCCTGATGATCATGCGTTTCGTCCTTGCCCCTGCCGTCTTTATTCTCATTTTCAAGATTCTCGGCATGACCGGCGTCGGCCCCCAGACGACCATTGTTGTCGCCGCGATGCCCGCACCCACCATGGCGGTGGTGCTCGGCTCACAGTACGGCGGCGAGGAGGGCGAGCGCTTTGCGTCCCAGGGCGTTGCCTGGACCACGTTAGCCACCTTTGTCGTTACCCCGCTCCTGCGCGCCCTGATCGCATACCCGCGGAAAAGAGCCCCGAAATCCGCATTTTTCCGGAAAATAAAACACGCGCCGAAGCCGCCGGTCCGTCACCGGCCGCGGTCTTCCGGGCGTTTTGTTACCGAAGCGTTATTCTTCGAACTTGTCCATGAACGCGTTCAGCTTGTCGATCATGACACGCTCCTTTTCATCGGCCTCCTTCGCGCTCTTTCCGCAGACGCCGCAGTAAAGCTTGATCTTCGGCTCCGTGCCTGAGGGTCTGACGCACACCCATGCATCGTCCGTCAGTTCGTAATACAGCACGTTCGACGTTGGCAGCAAGGTCGTTCCCTTTTCACCCGTTTCCCGGTCAAGCGTCGTATGCTCCTGATAGTCGCGGATACCGATGACCGGAAGTCCGCCGAGCTCCTTCGGCGGGTCATTTCTCAGGGTGCTCATGATGTTTTTGATCTTTTCTGCCCCTTCAAGGCCCTTGAATACTCTTGCGATGTTGATATCGCGGTAATATCCGACCTCGCGGTACAGGTCCTGCAGCGCATCCCAGAGCGTCTTGCCTTTTGTCTTATAATAACAGGCCGCCTCGGCAAGCGCTGTCACCGCCATGATGCCGTCCTTGTCGCGGGCATAGGTGCCGATCAAGCAGCCGTAGCTTTCCTCAAAGCCGAAAAGGAAATCCATGGAGGCCGTTTCCTCTAACTCCCGCATCTTGCCGCAGATGTGCTTGAAGCCGGTCAGCGTCTCGTAGAAATTCACGCCGTATTTTCGCGCGACGGCGCCGGCCATATTGCTGGAAACGATCGTGCTGATGAAGGTGCTGTCCGGTCTCAGGCCGCGGACCGCCTTCATGCTTCCGATCTCGTAATCGGCAAGCAGACAGCCCATCATGTTGCCGGTCAGGCGGCGGAGCTTTCCCTCTCCGTCCCGTACATAAGCGCCGATGCGGTCCGCGTCGGGGTCGTTGGCCAGAACAAGATCGGCCTTCACCTTTTCCCCTAACTCCAGGACCATCTTCATGGCCTTCGGGTCTTCGGGATTCGGATAATCCACCGTCGGAAATTCGCTGTCCGGCTCAGCCTGTTCCTTTACGGCAAAGGCGGTAAAGCCGAGCTCGCTCAGCATGTGCATGGCCGGGATGAAGCCTGTCCCGTGCAGCGGCGTATAGGCCACCGTAACATTTTTCGCTTCTTTCGCGACGATCTCCGGGCGCTTGATCCATTTTTTGACATTTTCATAGTAGCGTGCGTCAAGGTCCGGTGTGATCGCATGATACAGGCCGGCCGCCTCCGCATCTGCACGGCTCATGGTCTTCGGTGCGGCATAGTCCGTAATGGCATTGACCTCGGCAATGATCCGCTCATCGTCCGGGACCGTCACCTGGGCGCCGTCCTTCCAGTACAGCTTGTAGCCGTTATATTCCGGCGGATTGTGGCTGGCCGTGATGTTCACGCCCGCCGTACAGCCGAGATCTCTCACGGCAAAGCTCAGCATCGGGGTGGGATGCAGCGAGGAAAACACGTGGACAGGAATTCCGTTTGCACAGAAGCAAAGCGCGGTCTCCTCGGCAAATTCCGGAGACATCCGGCGGCTGTCGTAGGAAACGG
>JAZRYN010000170.1:0-15353 GCA_045600745.1 Lachnospiraceae bacterium | reverse complement strand
GAAGCCGATGAAAACAGCGTGGACGTGGACGTGAAGTATATGGCGGATGCTGCCGCCGTTTCCGAACGGATCTACGGCTTCTGCCGACAGAAGGGCGTTGACGACAGAAGGGCATATTACGCGGCACTCTGTGCGGAAGAGATGGCGAAGAATGTTATTCAGCACGGCTTCCGGCCGGGAAAAGAGAACAACTGCTCCGTGCGCCTTGTTATCCGCGGGGAAGATGTGGTTCTCCGCATCCGCGATAATTGCGAGGAGTTCAATACAAAGGAGTATTTTCGGCGCCATGAAAAGGCGGAGGATGCCGCTTCCGGGATCGGGATACGGCTTGTCTGTTCCCTGGCGAGGGAGGTACAGTATGTCCAGCTGCTGAAAATAAACACGCTCTCCATAATGATCTGAGCAGCGATTCACAGAAGACCCTGACATGATTTGCATTATGGCCGCATCCTGCCTCGGCAGGCTTAACCCAGGCCTCCTTATCGGACGACCGGGCATAGTCCGAATGGACAAGGCAGACTTTTTGTGCTATAATCCATTTTTCAGGAAAGGAGGAGGCATGGCTAACACACAGAAACCGGATACGGACCTTAAAGGAAATGACAGCGCCAAAGGGCTTAAACGGAAAAAGAGCGCGGTCATTTATCCGATCATTATCGTCCTGCTGCTCTGCGTTATGGCGTTCAGCGCTTATCAGATCATTTCCACACTGCTGCGGGACAAAAAGGCAAAGGATACCTATAACGATATCATAAACGATTTTGTTTCGGTGCTGCCGGATGACAGCGAAAGCACCGAGTCTCCGGCGGAAACGCTTAAACCGTCAGGGAGCACGGAGGAGACGCGGAACAAAGACGCCGGGAGCACAGATCCGAATGCCTCTGATGCGCCGACCGGGCCGATAGAACAGCCGGAGGAGGTAAAGGAAGAGCCGCTTCAAAATCTCAGCGTTGACTTTGCCCGCCTTAAGAGCATCAACGCGGATGTCTGCGCCTGGCTGCAGGGACAGGGAGGGCTGGTCAACTATCCGGTGGTTCAGGGAAGAGACAATGAATACTATCTGAAGCACCTGATCGACGGAAGCGGCAACGGCAACGGCACGCTTTTCGTCCATACGCAGAACCGCTTCCTGCAGGATGACGTAACCTACATTTTCGGTCATCATATGCAGAGCGGCGCGATGTTCGGCAGCCTCAAAAAATACGATTCGAGCCAGTATTACTGGAGCCATCCGGAATTCAGACTCTACACGCCGGAAAAGACCTACGATCTGAAGATCTATGCGGCGTTCTACGGCACGGGAGAGGAAAGACTCACGTTCAATTACAGCGATGAAGCCGCCTTCAACGCGGCGATGGCGGGATATGCCTCCCGTTCGATACATTCGCCGCAGGTCGATGTCAAATACGGGGACAAGCTGGTGTGCCTGTGTACCTGCGCCTATCAGGTGACGGACGGACGTTATTTTATCCTTTGCCGGATCATGAACTGAAATAGCATTGACATAAAGGAATGAGAAACATGAACAGGAAATACGACCTTATCATTATCGGCGCGGGCCCCGGCGGCATCTTCACGGCATGGGAGCTGCTGCAGAAACGGGAGGGGATGAAGATCGCCGTCTTTGAGACCGGCGGGAGGCTTGAGGAACGCCGCTGTCCCATTGACGGCGACAAGATCAAATCCTGCGTTCACTGCGCGACTTGCGCCATTATGAATGGCTTTGGCGGCGCCGGGGCCTTCTCCGACGGCAAATACAACATCACCAACGATTTCGGTGGTACGCTTTACGCGCACATCGGCAAGGCAAAGGCCACCGAGCTGATGGAGTATGTCGACGCCATCAACATGGCCAACGGCGGCGAAGGCTCAAAGCTCTATTCGACCGGCAATACCTATATCCGCAAGCTCTGCCTGCAGAACAAGCTCCATCTGCTCGATGCTTCCGTGAGACATCTCGGCACCGATAAGAACTACGTCGTTCTCGGCAACCTGTATGAGCAGATGAAGGATAAGGTCGATTTCTATTTTCATTCACCGGTGGAGAAGCTGGAACAGACGGGCGACGGCTTTGCCGTTCTGGCAGGCGGCGAGCGCTATGAAGCTCCCCGCTGCGTCGTTTCCGTTGGCAGAAGCGGCAGCAAGTGGATGGAATCCGCCTGCCGCGAGCTTGGCATCAAAACGCTTTCCAATCGTGTGGATATCGGCCTCAGGGTCGAACTGCCCGCGGAGATCTTCTCGGAGCTGACCGATGAGCTTTATGAAAGCAAGATCGTTTACCGCACGGAAAAATACGGCGATCTGGTGAGGACCTTCTGCATGAACCCGCATGGCGTCGTGGTCAACGAAAACACCAACGGCATTGTGACCGTGAACGGACACAGCTACGAGGATCCCGCTCTGCATACGGCCAACACCAACTTTGCCCTGCTTGTGGCGAAGCACTTTACGGAGCCCTTCAACGATTCGACGGCCTATGCCGAAAACATTGCGAAGCTTTCCAATATGTTAGGCGGCGGCGTGATCGTACAGCGCTTCGGTGACCTGGTGCAGGGACGGCGTTCAACAGTCTCCCGCATTGCCGAAGGCTTTATCGAGCCGACGCTCAAGGCGACGCCCGGCGACCTTGCGTTGGTGATGCCCAAGCGTATTCTGGACGGGATCATTGAAATGATCTATGCGCTTGACAAGATCGCGCCCGGTACCGCGAACGATGATACGCTCCTGTACGGCGTCGAGGTCAAGTTCTACAACATGGAAGTGGAGATCAACGAAAATCTGGAGACCCGCTATAAAGGCCTGTACGTGATCGGTGACGGCAGCGGCGTGACGCATTCCCTTTCTCATGCTTCCGCAAGCGGCGTCTATGTCGCCAGAAGGATCGCCGAGGAATAAGGCGGAGGGCATTTCGGCATCATCACAGCCAGACATCTGTCCGTGATTCACGGACTCAAATAAAATTTTGTATTCTTCCCGCGGACATCTTGTATCGCGGGTTTTTTGTGCTATAATAAAAAAGTAAGTCAGAACGTGTTCACGGTACGGGCGGCGAGGAGAAGGCTCCTGTCCGTGAAAGGAGAAGAGGATGAAAATTGCGGTATATTGCGGCTCTAAATGCGGAAACGATCCGGCGTTCCTTGGGGCAGCGGAAGAGCTGGGGGCCATGATCGCCCGAAATGGCCATACGCTGGTCTACGGCGGCGCCTGCGACGGCCTTATGGGGGCGGTCGCGGACGCGGCGATCGCGGCAGGCGGCGAGGTCATCGGCGTCATGACGACTCTGCCGGCGATCTACGAGCGGAAGCATCCGGGACTGAAGAATTGCCTGACCGTTCCGGATCTTTCGGAAAGAAAAAAGACGATGATGACGCTTTCGGACGCCTACATTGCCCTGCCGGGCGGCCCGGGGACGCTGGATGAGATCTCGGACGTCATTTCGCTTTCCCGTTTGAAGGTGGATGCCAAGCCGGTCATTTTGATGAACATTAACGGCTATTACGAGCCGCTGAAAGAAACACTTCTGGCCATGGTCCGCGCAGGATTCATCCGCGCGGAGGAGATAGACGGCGTGCATTTTCTGCCTTCGGTAACGGCGGCAGAGGAAGAACTTGGGCGCTGCGGAAAAGACGGCAGCGGAAGATAGAGTCAGCTTGCTGACGGAAAGGAACCCTATGGAAAAAATGATGGATGCCATCGTAAAGCCTGCGGCAGGAGTCGGACTTGAATTGAGGAGAGTTCCGGTGCCGGTCCCCGGCCCGGGAGAGGTCCTGATCAAGGTCCACAAGACGGCGATCTGCGGTACAGACGTGCATATTTATAACTGGGACCCGTGGGCGGCGGAGCATATCAAACCGCCCATGACCATCGGTCATGAATATGTCGGCGAAATTGCGGCACTCGGAGACGGCGTTAAGGGCGTAGAGATCGGCCAGCGCGTTTCGGGCGAGGGCCATATCACCTGCCATCATTGCCGCAACTGTCACTCCGGCAACATTCAGTGGTGCAAGAACACAAAAAGCGTGGGAGTGGACCGTGACGGCGCATTTGCGGAATATGTCTGCATTCCCGAAACGAATCTTATCCTGATCGATGAAAGTCTCCCGGAGGATGTCGTGGCATTTTTTGACGCCTTCGGCAACGCGGCGCATACCGCTCTTATGTGGAATCTGGTGGGAGAGGATGTTCTGATCACCGGCGCCGGCCCCATCGGGATCATTGCCGCAGGCATCTGCAAATATGCGGGAGCCCGCCGCGTCGTGATAACCGATCTTAACGACTACCGCCTCGGCCTTGCCCGGAAAATGGGCGTTGATGCCGCGGTCAATACCGGCCGTGAGGAGCTGCCGGCGGTGATGAAGGAGCAGGGACTGGTCGAGGGCTTTGACGTGGGACTGGAAATGTCCGGCAGCGGCGCCGCCTTCGGACAGATGGTAAGCCTGATGCGCAACGGCGGGAAGATCTCCCTGCTCGGTCTCGGCAATAAGCCGGTCCAGCTGGACATGAACCGGATCATCGGTAAGGGACTGACGCTTCAGGGCATTTACGGCCGGAAGATGGACAACTGGCATCAGATGAGCTATATGGTGCAGGGAGGACTTGATCTGACCCCTGTCATCACGCACCGTTTCCCTTATACCGAATTCGAAGAAGGCTTCGCTGCGATGAACAGCGGCAATTCCGGCAAGGTCATCCTGGACTGGAGCAAGTGAAAGGAGTTTGTATGAAGGCAGCACTGGAAAGCTATCGGCAGGAACTGGACGAGATCCGCAAGGCGGGAACGTGGCGTGAGGAACGCATCATCACCACGCCGCAGCGGGACGTGATCGATACGACGAAGAAAGCGCATGTGGTCAATATGTGCGCGAACAACTATCTGGGGCTCGCGGATGATCCCGAACTGATCGCGGCAGCCAAGGCAAGTTATGACCGCTGGGGCTTCGGCCTTTCCTCCGTGCGCTTTATCTGCGGCACGCAGGAGATCCATAAGGAGCTGGAGCGGAAAATTGCCGCCTTCGTGGGCACGGACGATGCGATCTTGTATTCCTCCTGCTTCGATGCGAACGGCGGGCTCTTCGAGACCCTTACCGGGCCGAACGATGCCATCATTTCCGATGAGCTGAACCATGCTTCGATCATCGACGGCGTAAGACTGGCGAAGGCGAAGCGCTACCGCTATAAGAATAACGATATGGCGGATCTGCGTGCGCAGCTTGAGCAGGCAAAGGCGGATGGCTGCGAGCGCATCCTTATTGCGACCGACGGCGTGTTTTCCATGGACGGCTATATCGCAGACCTAAGGGGCATCTGCGATCTGGCGGATGAATACGGTGCGCTGACGATGGTGGATGATTCCCATGCGGTCGGCTTCATGGGCGAGCACGGGCGCGGAACGAGCGAATACTGCGGCGTTATGGGCCGCGTGGATATTATCACCGGCACCTTCGGGAAGGCCATGGGCGGCGCCTCCGGCGGCTATACCGCAGCCCGTCAGCCCATTGTTGATCTGCTGAGACAGCGTTCCCGCCCGTACCTCTTCTCGAACACGCTGGCTCCGGCAATCTGCGCGGCAACCATCCGGACGATCGACCTGCTTGAGGCATCGACGGCGCTGCGCGATAAGGTGCATGAGAATGCCCGCTATTTCCGCGCGGAGATGGAAAAGCTCGGCTTTGACCTTCTGCCGGGCGAGCATCCCATTGTTCCCGTCATGCTCTACGACCCGAAGATCGCGTCGGAATTTGCCCGCAGGATGCTGGATAAGGGAGTCTATGTGGTAGGCTTCTGTTATCCCGTTGTGCCGAAGGGCAAGGACCGCATCCGCACGCAGATCTCCGCCGGACACACGAAGGAAGACATTGATTTTGCCGTGAAATGCTTCGGCGAAGTGAAGAAAGAAATGGGGCTGTGATGAAGAAAGAATTAAGACCCGGAAATATGCTTTATCCCCTTCCGGCGGTGCTTGTTTCCTGCGGTGACGGAAGGGACGTGCAGAACCTTCTGACCGTTGCCTGGGCAGGGACCGTCTGCTCCGAACCGCCCATGCTTTCGGTCAGCATCCGCAAGGACCGCTTCTCTCATCATCTGATCGAAGAAAGCGGAGAATTCGTGGTCAATCTGGTTTCGGCGGGGATCACCCGTGCGGCGGATCACTGCGGTGTGCGTTCGGGACGGGACGAAGACAAATGGAAGGCGGCCGGTCTGACGCCGGTAAAGGCGCCGGGGCTTGAAAAGGCGCCGGCTGTCCGGGAAAGCCCGGTCTGGCTGACGTGCCGGGTCGACCGGATCCTTGAGCTTGGCTCGCACGATATGTTTTTAGCAAAAATCGTCGGGGTCTATGCCGACGAAGCCCTGTTTGAGGAAAATGGTCGTCTGGATCTTGCCCGGGCAGACCTTATGACCTACTCACACGGTGAATATTTCCGGCTGGGCGAAAAGCTCGGAAGCTTCGGCTGGTCCGTGAAGAAGAAATAAAACCGGACGGGCCGCAGCCGGGACAGCAAGGAACGATAAAACAGTCAGCCGGTAAACCGGCCCAAAAGACGGAGCCGCAAGTGACTTTAGGTATGCTTGCGGCTCTGTCTTTTACTTGAATAAATCAGCAAAAGGCAAATAATATTTTCCGCTTTGCGCATGAGGACGGACTCGACCGGACGGAAAAGAAAAGCCGCTTGCCTTTCATTTCCGCCTCTGTTAAGGTATGGGGTAGATAAAATGAGAACAGGAGAACATCTCTCATGGAAAAACAATTAAAGGTACTCATGGTCAACGGCAGTCCCCGCCCCGGCAGTAACACATCATGCGTGCTGGCACACATGCGCGGTGTTTTTGAACGGAACGGCGTGGCGGTGGAGGAACTTTTCATACCGGCAGATACGCTGGCATGCAGCGGCTGCGCGATATGTAAAACGACCGCTCGCTGCGTACACGATGACATCGTCAACAAGGCGCTCGATCTGTGGGAGGAATGTGACGGCCTGCTGGTGGGCAGTCCGGTCTACTTCTCCGGCATCAGCGGCAGCGTGAAGGGCTTTATGGACCGGCTTTGTTATTCCGGCATGCGGGATCGCCGTGCAAAGGTGGGCGGCGCCATCGTCTGCGTGCGGCGCGGCGGCGGTACGGCAGCGCTGGATCAGATGAATCATTACCTGCTTTACAGCGGGATGTGCCTGGCAGGCAGCACCTACTGGCCCATGGTCTACGGGGCGGACAAGGGCGAGGCCATGCAGGATACCGAGGGCATCAATTCGACCGTCAATCTGGCGAACAACATGATCTTCATGATGCGTTCCTTTGCACTCGGCAAGGAGAAGTACGGCTTGCCGGAGCTGGAGCCGAAGGTGAAGATGAACTTCATCCGGTAAGCGGGAGATGGATATAAGCTTGTGCGGCAGGGTACGGTTTCAAGATCGTACCCTGCCGTTTTTACGGATCGCAGACACCTAAAACGGAATAATGGGAAATAGACATTTTCCGGGCAGAAAGCGAACGTTTTTCTACCGCGTCTTTGTTCAATTTTTGCCAATAATTCCTTTTGCTTTTTGCTTGACATATTAGGGCGGGCTGTGCTATAAATATCGGGCAGAGCACTTAGGGGCATAGTTCAAGGGTAGAACAGTGGTCTCCAAAACCATCGATGAGAGTTCGAATCTTTCTGCCCCTGCTCATTTTTTATTTCAGGCTGCTCCTCCTTTTATGCCTGGTCTGAGCTTCAAATGCGAAATATCCATCTGCCATTCCCAAATGAATACCGACTTGCCCAGGAAGCACAGTGATATTTTCCTAAACAGTATAAAAGTGCTTTCGGGTGATTTCGATGTTTGCTTTGCGGCAGCATATGAATACCGCCAGCCGATTGCTCGACTGGCGGCACAAAACTTTTTAATTATTTATTGTCTTCCTGACGGATGGCACACCGTTTTTCTGCGAAATATTTCCGCGCATTTTCACTGCTTCAGAATTTAGTTCCAGAAATCGGTCTTTTCCTTCACGCCTACGGAAGCAGCCTTGAAGGTGGGATTCTTTCCGGCCTTCCTCTGGGAAGTGTAGTCATCCAGAGCACGGTAAGCTACACCGCCGAGCACAATACAAACGGGGATGTTGATAAAGGCCAGCACACACTGTGCGATATCGGCCATATCCCAAGCAAAACCGAAGGAAACGATAGCACCCAGGAAGATTAGGGCAGCACCGATCACGCGGATGATGTTCATGAAGGAAGCCGAAGGTTTCTTCCGAAGGATATAAGCGAAGCAGTTCTCAATATAGTAGAAGTTGCCTAACAGAGTGGTGAAGGCGAAGAGCAGCATGGCTACAGCGATGAAGATAGGGCCCACAGAACCGAAGGTTGAAGACAAGGCAGACTGTACATAAGGAGCACCGGCCTGTTCGGCAGTGGGAGCTACGCCAGAGCTTAAGCACATAAAAGCGGTAGCGGTGCAGAGCAGCAGAGTATCGATGAATACGGAAAGCATCTGAACAAGGCCCTGCTTAGCGGGGTGAGATACATCGGCAGCAGCAGCGGCGTTCGGAGCTGAACCGATACCGGCTTCGTTGGAGTACAGGCCTCGCTTAAAGCCGAGCATCATACAGGAACCAAGGAAACCGCCGAAGATAGCCTTGAAATTAAAGGCATCCTGGAAGATCATTTTAAACATAGAAGGAATATTGCCGACATTGACAACCAATGCAATCAGAGACATTACAACATACAGAACACCCATGATGGGAACGAGCACGCCGGTAATTTTGGCGATACGCTTGCCGCCGCCGAGCAGTACGTACAGAGTCAGAAGGGCAATGACTGCGCCGATGATGATGGGGATGAGCTTAGCGTTGTTCTTGTAGAAATCAAAGCCGGCGAAGGAGGACTGCAGGTTGTAGGAAGCTAACATGTTGTAGCCGACGCCGTAGGTAAAGATCAGCGCGATGGAGAAGACGATGGCCAGAACACGGCTGTGCAGAGCTGCTTCGATATAGTAGGCAGGGCCGCCGTAACTTCCGCCGTCGGGATCTTTCTTCTTGTAGATCTGGGCCAGAGTGGATTCCACGAACGCGGAAGCGCCGCCAAGAAGAGCGGTCACCCACATCCAGAACACGGCGCCGGGGCCGCCGGAGCAGATGGCCGTGGAAACGCCCACGATATTACCGGTACCGACACGGGACGCCGTAGAAATCATAAGAGCGCCAAAGGAAGAGATAGAGCCTTCCTTTTCGGGCTTTTCGGTAACGACCTTAAGAGATTCACCGAACAGACGCGTCTGCAGGAATTTGGTGCGGATCGTGAAGTAAATTCCGCCGCAGAACAGTACCAGAGCCAGAGGCCAGCCGGTCATATACAGCAAGCCATTGTAAAGTGCTTTCATAGTAACCTCCTTAAATGGAATATATTTATAGGCGTTTCGCAAACACCTATTGAATATATTAATATAAATTGAAAACGTTACGTTATGCTCTTATCTTTTCGCCCCTGACGGAATCAAAAATATGTAGATGCATCTCCCGGGAGAGGTATTCCAGAGTCTGGGTTCCGCCGATGCTGTTGCCCTTTGTATCAAGCGCAGGGCCAAAGGTTCCAAGACCCATCCGGCCTTCAACACAAGCCATGATGCCGCCGCCCACGCCGCTCTTGGCAGGGATACCGGCTTTCACGGCAAATTCACCGGAGCCGTCGTACATCCCGCAGGTCAGCATCAGCGTCTTTATGACGCTCGCGTTCCGGGCGGTTATCAGTCTCTTGCCGGAGCGTGGATTGACGCCTCCGTTGGCTAACGTTAGAGCAAGTCCTGCCAGAGATCTGGCGTTGACATTCAGCGAGCACATGCGAAAATACAGATCCATCGCCCTCAGGACGTCCCCCTCCAGTACACCTTTGCTCTTTAACAGATATCCTATGGCACGGTTGCGATCGCCGGTCGCGGACTCAGAATGATAAACTTCCTCGTTCAGCTCGATATCCATATCCATGCACAGCATACGGGTGTACATCAGCAGATCTTTGAAGCATAACTCTGGTGCCAGTAAACTGATGGTTTCAATCGCCCCGGCATTGATCATCGGATTATAGGGTCGATTGGAGGCGAGGTCAAGCTTAAGGATGGAGTTAAACGCATCTCCTGATGGTTCCATCATAACATGGGAAAAGACTTTTTCAAAGCCCAATTTTTCCAGAGCCATTGCCAGTGTGACCACCTTGCTGATGCTCTGCATCGTAAAGCGCTTGTTGGTGTCTCCGAAGTTGAGTTTCTCCCCGTCTATTTTATAGATACAAAGACACAGCTGACTTGAGTCCGCATTTCTAAGCTCCGGAATATAATCTGCAGGCTTTCCCTGAGGCAGAAATTTCCGCCCGTATTCGACTGCGGCCTCCGCAGTCTGCTGAAGCGTCATCTTATGTCGCCTCCTTTTCACGTATTAATCGTATTTATTATATAATCGATAATAGTGATTTGGGTAAAACGCAATGATAATAACCCATTATAAGCAAAAAATATAATGTTGATATAGATTTTTTGTGACAAGAATTTTATAATCGGCTCAGAAAGAGGGGTATAGCCGTGAATATCGAACATCTTGCCTACTTTATTACTGTAGCAGAGTGTGGATCAATCAACAAAGCTTCCCATATGCTGTTTATTTCACAACCCCATCTGGGAAATATCATCCGCGATCTGGAGGACGAGCTCGACGTTACGCTTTTTCAGCGTACTCGGCACGGCGTGAGTCTTACGCCGGAGGGCTCGGAGTTCATAGAGCACGCCAGAAAAATTCTGGGTGAATACACAACTATCTGCAGCATCAAGCCTTTGGCCCGGCGCACCGCGCTTTCTCTGGAAGTTTCGATGACAAAGTTTTCCCATATTATGGAGAGCTTTATCGACGTGGTACTGGCCCATAAGGAGGAACCGGAGTTTTCTCACCAGCTGAACGAGGGCAGCCCGGAAGACGTTATTGAGGATGTCTGCACCGGGCTTTCGCAGATCGGCGTACTGGATTTCGATACGGAGCAAAAGAGCAGTATGCTGGAAAAGTTTTCAGCCAAGCATCTGGAATACCACCCGTTGGCAATATTCGAACCGCATATTCTGGTGTCAGACCATCATCCGCTGTTAAAAGCAGGAAAAGAGGTCACCCTCGCCTCACTTGCCGATTACGGCTTTGTACGTTATATCGGCCAGTACGAGCATTTTACCAATCGTATCCGCAGTAAAATGGGCGAGCAGAATCTGAATCAGTCCAAACGCATCGTTTATACATATGGCCGTTCCACGCTGCTCCGCCTGATCGGCAACAGCGATTTTTACGGGATCGGTATCAATGATTTCAGTATGCAGGAAAGCGCCTACAATGTGCGTTCTATTCCTATTCCCGGTTGCAACGGCTCCCTGGAATTCGGCTACATCGCGCTTCAGAATAAAGCACTTTCACCAATTACCCGGGAATTCGTTATAAATCTGACCAACCGCTTTGCCGAGGTAAAAAAAACATGAGCAGGAAGAATTAAAAGTACTTTGCTCATGCTCTGGCATTCTGACGGGAAGTATACCACACTTTCGGGCGATCGGATCGGTCTGTTCTGTTTACAGGACCTCAAGGCTCTTTTCGACAGGCAGGCCGTTATACTCCCCGGCGATATCAAGATTATCGAGGATAAGCCGCCGCACGCCCTGCGCGGCCTTTTCTGCTGCCGCCTCAAGATCGTCACCGCTCAGGATCTCTGCCATCATGATCGCGGAGAAGGTGTCTCCCGCGCCGTTTATCCGGAGCGGGACTTCGTCATAGGCGACGGAAAAGCAGCCGCCGCGGCTGTTATCATATCCCACGACGGCCTTCGTGAAGGAACCGTCCTCATTCCTTATTTTCGCACCGGTGATGATGACCGATCCTGCTCCGCCCTCGTGAAGCATCTCAGCCATTTCAAACAGCTCTTCCCGGGGATATCCGGCCTCCGTATATTTCCTTCCGGTCAGGAGGCAGGCCTCGGTCATGTTGGGGAGCGTATAGTCGGCGGCGGATATGATCGACCGCATCACGCTGACCCGGCGCTCCGTAACGGAATGATAAAGCTTCCCGTTATCGGCCATGACCGGGTCAACAAATATCAGCGCTCCGGCTTCCGCCTGCTCCCGGCAAAGCTGCAGGATGTAGTCCGCCTGAGGATCATTGGCGATAAAGCCTGTTGAAACGGCGTCGAAGCGGAAACCGAGCTCCTTCCAAACGCTGACGGCTTCCTTCATATACGCTGTCGTGTCGAGGGACGCAAACCGTCCGTAATTCAGGGTATTTGACACGAGCATCGTCGGAAGAGAGAACAGCTCGTACCCCCGGCGCACGAGCACCGGGGTCATTGCGGGTATCGCGACTTTGCCATAGCCGGGCAGGTCATTGATCAGCAGTATCTTTTTTGTCATTCTCTGTACCTATCTTTATGAAGATTCCGGCTCTGATCAGCGCCCTGCGGAGAGGGATGTACGCAAGCACCGCGACAACGACCGAGGCGGCGGCGTTTACCCCGGTGGTGAGGACGTTCCAGACCAGGGTGACCTCTGCCGCAGTCTTTCCGATGATCAGGATCTTATACAGATATCCGACAAGCGGATCAAAGATAAAATTAAACAGCATGCCGCAAACGGAGGCAAGAGCGGTCCATTTGATCAAATGCTTTTTATCGTGGGTGTGCGAGATCTTTCCGAATCGGTGAGCGACCAGGCCGGTTATGAGCCCGATGCAGAATTTCAGAATAAAGGTCTTTGGCGCATAAATGACATAGATCGGATCAAAAATATCCCCGATGGTCATTCCGATCGAGCCGGCAAGCCCTCCCCAGACGCCGCCGAGGAGCAGGGCGGCAAGGACGCACACCGCGTTGCCGAGATGGAACGAGGTGGCATCGCCGCCCGGAAGCGGGATCTTTATCTGAAGAAAAGCAAACGCAACATACGACAGAGCGGCCATGACCGCTGTCAGTGTCAATTTCAGTACCTGATCTTTTTTCATGACAGCCTCCGAAACTCCGGATCAAGGAGAAGCCTTACCGGATAAAACGATCATAATCGCTTTTTGGACATAACGTAATACTCAGAAACGAATAATTTTATATGACCAGTTTGAGCTTTTGCCATTTCAAGAGTAAACACGGTCAAGACTTTCCCCGCCCGGCTCTTTACGCCGCCCGCTTTTTTTGCTACAATGCGGACAGCGCTCGGCAAAGAGTGCTGTCTAAGATGAAAGAAAAGGCGCGGGTCTGCCTTCCGGGGCGGCCTGCAGCAGGGAAAATGGTCAATAATCTCTTAAACTGGTTTATGAATATCCTTCACGGAATGCCCGATGAGCTGATCGTGGGCGCCGTCTCCATGGTGCCGATCATCGAATTGCGCGGCGGAATGATCGCGGCGGCGCTGCTCGAGATGCCGCTTTGGCGGGGCATTTTATTCTGCCTCATCGGCAATGTTATCCCGGTGCCGCTCATTCTGCTGTTTATCACGCCGCTTTTTCGCTGGCTGAAGGGGACAAGCCTTTTCCGCCCGCTCGTGGAGAAGCTGGAGGCAAAGTCGCTCGGCAAGAGCGATAAGATCCGCAGGGCAGAGTTCCTTGGACTTATGCTTTTTGTGGGCATACCGCTGCCCGGCACCGGCGCCTGGACCGGCTCGCTCATTGCCTGCCTGCTTGAGATCGACAAGAAGAAAGCCTTCTGTGCGGTGATGCTCGGCCTGCTGCTTGCGACCGCGATCATGTGTGTTTTCACCTACGGTATCCCGGCGATCGTGGCATCGATGGGCTGAGAAGGGAGAGCAGGACGATGGAGGTCAGAGAGCGGCTGGATGAATGCAGCCGGATGTGCGAAAAGATCACGGAAGCCCGGGTCTCCGACGCGGCAGAGCATGATCTGACGCGGCTTTTGAAGCGGGAGATGATGCAGTTCTGCGTCTATCTGTCTGCTCGGGACGGGCAGTTTACCGCGGCGCAGCGTGCTTTTATCAAGAATGATCTCGGCTTCGACCTTTCCTATGCCGACCGGACGGGACTGTATGACAAGGTCTCTTCCGGCTTTGCGGATAAGATCCCTGTCGTGCTGAAATATTTCGTGCTGGCGGACGCCGGAAGGAAGATCCCGGCAGACCCGTGGAGGAACAGAAAGGCGGCGGCATTGGTCACGGCCTATGAAGAGCTTGGCCGGGAGTTCCTTGCTCTGAGCGGCAGACCGGAACAGAACACGGTTCAGGCTCTGACCGGCTATGTGCGGATGCTGGACCGGTTCATCGAGACCTACGGGCTGTTCCGGAGCCGGAACGCGGGGGCGACCGGAACAAAGAGCGGGGTGAAGGTGACGCCCGGAAAAGGCGCCGGAGCGGCGTCGGGAGCCTCCCCTTCGTCAGACGGCTCCGGGAATGCGGACGGCGGCGCCAAAACACAGCCGGACAAAAAGTCCGAAGCGGCGCAAAGCGGATCCAAAGAAAAAACGGAGCTTTCCGATGGCCGCATCGAGGCGATCCTTGCCGAGCTGAATTCGCTGGTCGGCCTTGACGTCGTCAAGGAGGAGATCGCCGATCTCGTGGACCTGCTTCGCGTGCAGCAGATGAGGAAGGAAAAAGGACTTTCAAATGCCGGGACCTCCCGCCATATGGTCTTCTACGGAAATCCCGGGACCGGAAAAACAACGGTGGCCAGACTGATCGCCGGGATCTACGGCGAGCTGGGGCTTCTGCCGACGGGGCAGTTGGTCGAGGTAGACAGGAGCGGCCTTGTCGGAGGCTATGTCGGGCAGACGGCCATCAAGACGAGAGAGGTCATCGATCAGGCGGTGGGCGGCGTCCTTTTTGTTGACGAGGCTTATACGCTGACGCAGAATAAAGGGCAAAACGATTTCGGGCCGGAAGCCGTCGAGACCATCCTGAAGGCGATGGAGGACTATCGTGACGAGCTTGTGGTGATCGTGGCGGGTTATACCGAACTGATGAAAGATTTCCTAAAAACAAACCCGGGACTGACATCCAGGTTCAATTACTTTATAGAATTTCCCGACTATACACCGGAGGAACTTCTTGAGATCCTTAAACGGATGACCAGGAAAAACGAATATACGCTTTCTCCGGAGGCAGAAGCGAGGGCGCTCGAGATCTTTACGAAGCGCTGTGAAAACAAGCCGGAGAATTTTGCCAATGCCCGTGAGGTCCGCAACTTTATGGAGAAGGCGATGCTGAGGCACGCGGCGAGGGTGACGAAGCTGCCGAAGGAGCAGCGGACAAAGGAAGTCCTCTCAAGACTTGAAGCGGAAGACGTTTCGATCACCCTGCAGTAAAGGAGCGCTTATGCAGATTGTCGTTATCGGCGGCGGTGCTGCCGGCATGATGGCCGCG